>CAZYLR010000001.1:0-41714 GCA_964648835.1 uncultured Candidatus Saccharibacteria bacterium
CCGACACATCAGTAGCGGTGGCGTTTGTCATATCCGGGCCGTTGAAGCTCCACATTCCCACAAGGCCGTTGGTGAGTTTATCATTTTGCGGGGCGTTGATTTTGGTAATAGCTGTTTGCACAATCTTCGCGGCGCCGGATTTATAGAGCGCCTGCATTTCCGTCGCCGACAACGCGCGGTTGTAGACGCGGACTTCGTCGAGGGAGCCGTCAAATTCGCGGGTATTTCCAGAGTTATTTCCGATGACGAAAGAATTAGAACCACTCGTTGGTAAACTACCCATAATGAAGCCAGCCGTGGTTGTTGCTTTAGCGCCGTTTACATACGGAATACAGTTCTTCGAAGAATCGAGCGTTACAGCGACATGTTGCCATTTCCGAAGAACAATGCTGCCATTACTAGCAAAACAATTAAGATTTCCGCCGGAAGCATTTATGAACAGAGCAAACGTGTCATTAGGCACACCAGCTGTATTAGGATCATATAACGAAAAAGAATATCCACTTACAAAATCGTTTTCTTTATCCACGATCCTTCCTCGGAAAGAACTGGCAGAACTGCCAAAAGTTCTTGGATAAATCCATGCGCTGATTGTCAGAGCCCCCGTGATATTCAAAGACGCCGGAGTACCCGCAGTCACAAGATCATCATTCGCGTCAAAACTTAACGCTTTCCCCCGTTTTCCTTCCCCCCATGTGGGGCCACCGGTGAGAATTCCTCGGTTTCTATTTCCGCTAAAATCACTGGCGACTGTGCCGGTGTTTTCGTTCATGGGCCAGTAACCGACGAGGCCTAGGTTAGTGGGGGGCTTTGTGAGCACAGCGGCGGGAGCGGCGACAGGAAAAAGTGCGCATATAAGCATTATCGCCGCAATTTTCAATTTATAATTTTCTATTTTCATGGTGTTGCTTGCGGTGAGTCAATCGAAGCCGTTGTCTCTACGTCGCCGGAAGGTACGGCTTGCCCCGCCGGAGCCTCTGGCGCAGGCGGGGGCTCCGGGGCTGGAGCGGGTTCAGCCCCAACGTCTTCCGGAGTCGGGGTCCCGACCCCTTCGGGCGTCGGGAGAGTTGGTTCTGGGGTTGGAGCGGGTTCGGGAGTTGGGGTTGGTGTTGGGGTTGGTGTTGGGGTTGGTTCTGGTTCTGGGGTAGGAGTTGGTGTCGGTTCCGGGATTGGTTCGGGGATTGGTTCGGGTATTGGTTCAGGAGTTGGGGTTGGAGTCCCACCCCCACTCGAGATTACGCCACCGAGCAAAGCATCCAGTTGGGCTTTAGTAATACATGTTTCCGCTCCCGACTCGTCGCTGACGCAAAGTTCTTTGGTACGCACTCGACTGGCGAAAAAGTCACCGATGCCGTTGGCCGCATCGGCGAACCACGCTGTGATACGAGCGAAGAGATTTAAATTAAGCTCCTGAATTGATTTCACAATCAACGGCAGAAATTCTCCTAGACGCAAGGCATCTGGCAGTCCCTCTTGATTAAGCTGGACCAGTCTGGGGTCAATTTCATAAACTTCTTCGGCAATAAAACCAATATGCTCTTCGCCGCTAATATCGTCATTGAAGTAAAACGTGACAGGACGCAACGCCATTAGCTCATCGAGTCCAGTGGTAGAATCAGTAATAGTATTTTTATAACGCTGGCTTGAAGGCTCGCAAGTGGTAGCGCTACCGCCACTATAGAGAAGCTTCGTAGTGTTATTGATACATACCGTGAGATTACCACTTGCCGCAGCAGTAAGGCCGTTGAAAGCAACTCCGCCAACAACGGAAAGAGTTTGCCACGGAGTTGTTGTACCAATCCCCACATTACCAGCGGTACCACTACCGCCATTACCAATGATAGTGAGAGCAGAGGTCGAAGTGGTCGCCGTGCCTAAGACGGTGGTGGTGGCAAGGTAGAGATTGCCTCCAGCGTTTCTGAAGGTCCATTGGGCGATGCCTGCTCCGTTAGAGAGAGCCATTTGGGGAGTGGAGGTTGAGAAAACGCTCAAGACGTATAGCGGGGTGGTCGTTGCGATACCAATTCGGCTATTTTGGATACCGCCCTCCCCGTCCGATTCGGCGTACACGGTGAGAAGCGGGTTGCCGTCGAGTTGAGCGGTATAGCTCTCTACCGTTCCTACTGCTGAAGCAGAGGTAACCGGCATATCCGCCCACGAGACTATACCCGCGTCGGTGTCAAACGACATCGCTCCGATGTTGAGATTGTCCACGGAGAGAACGCCGGGCGTAAAGTCGTATTCAACGGCTCCTGAATCAAGGACAAAACCTCCCTCTATGGTAGTGGTAGCTTTCTTACCCGTAGTGGTATCAATTCTAAAGATAGGAGTTGCCGATGAGGAGGTAGCGATAGTCCAAGAGAATTGAGTATTATCTTTGATTGTTGTGGTGGCAGATACCCCATAATTAAACACAGCCCCCAGACCATTTGCAGGAGTGATTGAGAATAGAGTAGCAGTGGAAGAACCTACTGCAAATGCCGGAACACCAGAAGCCAGTACATTTGGATTGATGGAGAATAGACCCCAAGGAGTAGATGATGCTATGCCGACATTCCCACTTGAGCCAATAATAGTAAGCGCGGAAGTGGAAGTGGTGGCAAAGGTTGAAGCAGAAGAGGTGGCGAAGTAGAGGTTGCCTCCGGCGTTCCTTTGAGTCCAGATGCTGGAAGTCAAGGAAGCGTCAGTGAGAGCAATCTGCGGTCCGGTGGAAGAAGAGACTGTGAGCGCCCAGACTGGGGTCGAGGTGCCAAGGCCGAGGTTAACGAGAGTGCTAGTGTTGGGGGTAATGCCAAGATAAGCTCCGGTAGAAGTGGCGAATTTTGAGTTGCCACCACCCGCTCCACCGGTAGCATCCGTGCCGCAGTAGATAGAACCATTGGTCAGAGCCTTCACGTCACAGTCTGCGGCGGTGAGGTTGGTGATGGCAAGGGCGGTGGTGGTGGCGTTCGTAGTCGTCGAGTTCCCACTCGCTATGAAGTCTCCGTTTTGATTGATAACGAACTTAGTGGTTGAGGCCACTTTGAGGTCTAGAAGATTGCCGGAGAAACCGGTGATTGAATCCACTGCTATCACCGTACCGCTCGTGCCACCGACCACGGAAAGCTTAGCGTAGGGTGTGGTAGTGCTGATACCAAGAAGTCCGCCTGCTACTGGACCTGAAGAAACAGACGAGCCATTATATATCCCCGTCCCATAGACAAGATTCCCGATGTTTAACTGCTGGTTTCCCGTAACTGTGGGGACTTCAACGTTCTGGCCAATCACAATGTTATACGCTCCTGTGGTAATGCCGTATCCTGCCTGATACCCGAGAAGGGTGTTGTAGTCAGAACCCGTGCCTGCGGAGTATCCTGCTTGATACCCGAGATATGTGCCTCCTTGGTTCGAATATGCGGCGGTGCCGAAAGCGGCAGAAGACCCCACAGCTACTGTGTTGGCTGCTGAACTATTATAGTAAAGCGCAGCGTAGCCAAGAGCGGTGCTTTCGGAACCAGTGGTCTTATTGAGGAGCACATAGGAGCCAACAGCGGTGTTGTAGGAGCCAGTGCTGTTGTAGAGCGCAGCGGAGCCGAAAGCGGAGTTGCTGGCGCCGGTGATGTTGAAGATGAGCGCAGAGGAGCCGAAAGCGGAGTTTCGGATGCCGGCGGTGTTGGCGGTGAGCGCAGAGGAGCCGAAAGCGGAGTTGTCCTCGCCTTCAAAATAGCCGCCTTGATTGGAGGAGAGCGCTTTGTAGCCAAGAGCGGAGTTTCGGGTGCCGATGGTGTTGGCAGTGAGTGCTTGATAGCCAACGGCGGTATTGTTAATGCCAGAATTATCTGTTGAGGCGCCTGCATTCATGCGTAATGCTTGATACCCAACAGCGGTGTTGTAATCGGTTGATGTAGCATATCTCAATGCTTCGTACCCAAGCGCGGTGTTGTAAAGGCCGGAGGTGTCGGAGGTTGAAGTTGAGACGATGTTTGCTCCGGCGTAGAAGCCAGCGAGAGTGTTGAATGTGGTGGTGGTGGCAGAGAGCACCGTGAGGCCGTTGAGTTGGTATGTAGAGAAATGGTCGAGGTCTATGTTACCAGCGAAGTAACTGTTGCCAGTAACATTGAGACGGTTTGTCAGAGTGGTGGTACCGATACCGACGTTACCGGCATAAAGATTAGTTGAGCTTGCAGTAGTTGAGAAGAAGTTAGTGGTGGTAGCTTGAGTTCCAGTAGCATTCACGAAAGTAAAGTTCTGGAGAGTGGTGGAAGAAGTAACCAAGAGTGTGGAGTCTATAGTCGAAGAGGCGGTGGAGAGGAAGCCGTTCAAGAAGCCGAGGATGGTGGAAGTGGAGTTACCGTAAGTGGTCTGGGTCCACGGGAAGGCGAAGAAGCTCGAACCACTGATGTAGTCCGTACCGGCGATGGCCGCGATGAGAGAACCCGCGGCATTGGTTTTGAGGAGAGAAGAGGCGATGGAAGAGACGGCGAAGTTAGTGGTCGTAGCGTTGGTTGTAGTAGAGTTTCCGCTCGCGATGAAGTCTCCATTTTGATTGATAACGAACTTAGTGGTGGAAGCGACTTTGAGGTCAAGAAGGTTACCGGAGAAACCAGTGATTGAATCTGCCGCTATCACCGTGCCGCTCGTGCCACCGACCACGGAAAGCTTAGCGTAGGGTGTGGTAGTGCTGATACCAAGAAGTCCACCTGCTACTGGACCTGAAGAAACAGTGGAGCCATTGTATATCCCCGTTCCATAGACAAGATTCCCGATGTTTAACTGCTGGTTGGAGGTTACAGTGGGCGCCTCTACGTTCTGGCCAATCACGATGTTATACGCTCCTGTGGTAATGCCGTATCCTGCCTGATACCCGAGAAGGGTGTTGTAGTCAGAACCCGTGCCTGCGGAAAATCCTGATTGATACCCAAGGTATGTGCCTCCTTGGTTATTGTATGCGGCGGTGCCTTGAGCGGCTAAATAACCTATGGCTACTGTGTTAGTCGCTGAACCGTTGAAGTAGAGCGCATTGGTCCCAAGTGCAGAGTTGTAAGAGCCGGTGGTGTTGGTAAGGAGCGCAGCGAGACCCAGAGCTGAGTTGTTGGAACCGGTGGTGTTATCACGAAGCGCAATATAGCCAAAGGCGGAGTTAGAGCCAGCAGTGGTGTTGGCGTTGAGCGCCTGATAGCCAAAAGCGGAATTGCTACCGCCAGTGGTGTTGGAGGAGAGTGCGTACATACCAAGAGCGGAGTTGAAGGATCCAGTGGTGTTGGAGGAGAGTGCGGAAGTGCCAAGAGCGGAGTTTCGCTCGCCGGTGGTGTTGGAGGAGAGTGCGCCGAGACCAAGAGCGGAGTTGTAAGAGCCCGTTGTGTTGGCAGTGAGTGCCTGATAGCCGAGTGCGGAGTTGTAAAAGCCCGAATTATCCGCCGTTCCGCTTGAACTCATTCTTAACGCTTGATACCCAACCGCAGTGTTCTGGTCGGTAGAGGTAGCGTATCTCAATGCCTCATACCCAAGCGCGGTGTTGTAAAGGCCCGAGGTGTTGGAGGTGGAAGTGGAAACAATGTTGGCTCCGGCGTAGAAGCCCGCCAGAGTGTTGAAGGTGGTAGTAGTGGCAGAGAGTACCGTGAGGCCGTTGAGCTGGTATGTTGAGAACTGGTCAAGATTAACGTTTCCGGCGAAGTAACTATTGCCAGTAACATTGAGACGTTCTGTGAGAGTAGTGGTACCGATACCGACGTTACCGGCATAAAGATTAGTGCTTGATGCTGTGGTTGAGAAGAAGTTGGTTGTAGTCGCACTCGTTCCCGTGGCATTGACGAAAGTAAAGTTCTGGAGAGTGGTGGAAGAAGTAACCAAGAGTGTGGAGTCTATAGTGGAAGAGGCGGTGGAGAGGAAGCCGTTGAGAAAACCGAGCGTAGTTGAAGTGGAGTTGCCGTAAGTGGTCTGGGTCCACGGGAAAGCGAAGAAGCTTGAGCCGGCAACGTAGTCTGTGCCGGCGATGGCCGCGATGAGAGAACCCGCGGCGTTGGTTTTGAGGAGAGAAGAGGCGATAGATGAAATAGCAAGTGCTGTAGTGGTGGCATTGGTGGTAGTGGAGTTACCGGTGATTAGTAAGTTACCCGCAATGGTGGAAGAAGCAGCCGTGTTGAGAAAACCGCCAGAGAGGGTCAGTAAGGAAGTGGTGGCCGAACCGCCGTAAGCTGGATGAGTCCAAGCATCGTAGGTGGAGAGTTTGTTGTTGAAAGTGGTCCAGTCCGCGGAAGCGAGACAACCGAAGACTGAACTCGAAGCAGTATCGCAAGCGAGGTCATCGTCGGTGAGAGTTAGTCCCAGACCACCGGTGAGATTGGTCTCTGTTGAGATATCAATGGCAGTGCCCAAGTCCACGTTAAATTGATTACCCGAATAGGTTAGACCAGTACCGGCAGTGGTGGTCGCTCCTGAATAGACTAACCCTGTGGCATCCACTCCCAATCCCCCGGAAGAAAGGGTTGGTAGTTTGAAAGAAGAGTTGATAGTGGAAGAGGCGGTGGAGAGGAAGCCGTTCAAGAAGCCGAGCGTGGTGGAGGTGGAGTTGCCGTAAGTTGTTTGAGTCCACGGGAAGGCAAAGAAGCTTGAACCACTAACATAGTCCGTGCCGGCGATGGCCGCGATGAGAGAACCCGCGGCGTTGGTTTTGAGGAGAGAAGAGGCGATGGAAGAGACGGCGAAGTTAGTGGTCGTGGCGTTGGTAGTGGTAGAGTTCCCGCTCGCAATAAAGTCTCCATTTTGATTGATAACGAACTTGGTGGTGGAAGCCACTTTCAAGTCCAGCAAGTTGCCAGAGAACCCGGTGATAGCATCAGCCACTATCACCGTACCACTCGTTCCGCCTACCACCGAAAGTTTCGCATAAGGAGAAGTAGTGCCGATGCCGACATTTCCTCCGGCTCTCCATACATTCGTTCCATCCGATGCCCAAGTTCCGGTTGTCGAACCGCCGACGACACTTCCAGCCCAATAAAGATCTCCTCCAGCGTTATAAAGACGGTTAGAGGTAACTGATGGGACAGAAACGGAAGCAAAATACATCGCTCCGTTTAAAGCCAGAGCGTCAGAGGGAGAGGTGGTGCCGATGCCGACGTTGCCTGTTGACTGCTGCACAACGAATTGATTAGTGCCGACGGCGAACCCACCGGTTGAAATTGTTGAAGTGGCTGAAGTTGATGTCGCGGAAAAATTGGTGAATGTAAGAGAGCCCGCATTCGCCAGACTGAATCCAGCGCCATCGATATTTGACGTCCATGGAGTTTGCGCGCCATCGCCGCAGCCGGTACACGTTCCGGTCACAGTGATATTTTCAAATATCCCATTGGTCGTAAGGTTAGAAATAATACTTGAGAGCCGACCAGAATCACTGTCACTCTGTCTAGTAACTATATTGTATGTGATAGGAATAACTTCATTAACTCTAAATGATTCGAAATCGGTTGCCGCGACACTGGGGGAAGAAGTGTAAACCACCAATGGGCGGAGAGCGCCAATTTCAGCACGCACGTAACTTTCCAATTCCGTCTTGAGTTCAGATTTCAGAGACTCCAGATTGATTGAAGAAGCGGAAGTAGTTAGAGCCCGCGATGGTGGAGATGGCGTAACGGGAGCAGTGTAGGTTAATTGTGGCGGAGTGACAGAGAAGAAGAAGTTATCTAAAGCAATTTGTTTCAGATATTGAAAACTACTGACAACGCTATCGAATAATTTTCCAACGCCGTCAAAGAAAGAGACGGTGGCAAGTTCAGAGTGAGCGAAAGTGTCCAAAGCTCGGCTTTGGACAAGAGCACTCAGAAACTCTTTCGGAATATTAGTGAGAGTTTCTGTTTTTTCTCTAACCTCCATTGCCACTCTCTGATTAGTATGCTCAAGAGTAGCAAAACCGGTGCCTATGGCAATGAGAAGCACGAGAGAGAGTGCGACAGCTCGTCCGACAAGAGTAGAAGTCCAGGTAGGTTCGATATAACAGCTTTTTTTAGAGAGCTCGGGTAGCCGAGGTCTATCATCATTTTCATAAGTAAATACAGGGTTATCTAAAGATCTCGCCTCGCCCGCCGTAGTCTCTGACGAAGGCTGGGACAAAATAATTGGGAGCGATTTTTCCAAATTCTCCAAGGTCAGACCTTTCTGAATTCCTAAGGTCTGACCTTTAGGTCCAGAGACTAAAGATTTTTTTGTTTTTCCAAGTTGCCGATTTTTCTTGTATTCAACGAGAGAAGCAAAATCAACGTACCAACTTTTACCAATCAGCTGTCCCGGAATTTTTTTTGCTCTACAAAGTTGGCTAATGTAATCACTTGCGTAACCAATTTTTTCTGCTGCTCGGACAGCCGAGATATATTCTTTCCCATCCGAGAAAATAGGATTTACCATCAACATAAATTATAAATCTCGGCTGTGGAAAACCCTATGGATAAAGTGTGAAGAACTGGGGATAATAAAACTAGCTTCTAGGTACTAGGGACTAGGTGCTAGTTTGCATACACAAAAATTTAGAATTTAAAGCTAGTCCCTAGAACCTAGTCCCTAGAACCTAACTAATTCTTATCCCCAATAGACCTTGCTAGATAATATAAGTTAATGTAATAATAATTATGAGTAATTAGTAATGTTTATATAAGTATATATGACAAAAGAAATTTATTTCTCTATTAAGGAAGCTGCCGATATACTAGGTGTTTCTCCTCTCACCCTTCGTAATTGGGACAAATCTGGCAAATTTCCCGCTCAAAGGCACCCTATGAACAATTACCGGGTTTATAAGCTTTCAGCATTGGAACACATTATTGAAGATATAGAAGGGGGTACTAATAAGTCAAACGCCGAGAAACAGATTAAGAAACTCCTCATCAAACATCTGGAAGATTAAAGGAAGTAGCGGGATTAAAGAGACTCAGGAGAAACTTTTTTCTTTTTCTCCTCTTTCACCTTTTACTCCCATTATTCCCTTTGCTTTTTTGTTCTTCAAGCCAATGATCAAAATCTTTTTCAGTTTGCTCTCTTAATCTCAATCTTTCTGAAGTTGGCAAAGTATTTTCCGTACTCATTTTTTCTACTAAGGACTTTTGTAACCTCTCTATTAAAAAGTTTAGTTCTTTAGCTCGAAGTTTTAATTGAACCACCGGAGGTAACTCTGGGTCTAAAGGGTAAAAAGGGATGGACTCAAGGGGTGGAAATTTTTCTCCCATTTTTCCCATTACTCCCCTTTCACCCATTACTCCCTTTATTCCCATTAACTCTGGATAGTACCCCTTCCAGATGTCAGTGAAATCTTCCTCTAATTCCGCATTTGATGCCACGGCGTATCCAAGAAACTCATAATACTCTTTCGTTGAATTCCTCTTCCATCCTTCAGTAATGTTCTGCTTAGTAGACCGTGCCGAACGATTCATCTGATCAGCCAGAGCAATGGCTGTTTTAGATCGAGGGAATAACAAAGTTAGATCGGCACAGAGACTCTGAAGTTCATCCGATTTTCTATAGACTAATAAATCTCTGTAGCCGTATGGATTGCGAGTTGGCTTGATCATGCTTCCCCATTATTCCCATTACCTCCCTTTCTCCCTTTTAAAATTTCTTGCAAAACGACTGGGTTTGCCCTACCTCCCGATTTCTTTATAGCCTGACCAACTAGAAAAGAGATTGGGGCTTCTGGATTCTCTTT
Source organism: uncultured Candidatus Saccharibacteria bacterium (assembly GCA_964648835.1). Classification (GTDB taxonomy): domain Bacteria; phylum Patescibacteriota; class Minisyncoccia; order Phycocordibacterales; family Zambryskibacteraceae; genus UBA5004. Next base: position 9,668 of record CAZYLR010000001.1, read on the forward strand.
CAACACTTCTTTAGCAATTTTTTCCAAAACTTCCCTGTCACTCTCCTGAATCAAATTTTTATCATTCGCTATAGCTCTTGGTTCACCCCCTTTCTCTTGAATAATCTTCAAAATATCTTTCGCTCCGCGCGAAGAAATTTCTCCAGCAGATATCATCTTCACAACCTCGGCCAGACTTCTGGCAGGTACCAGAGTTTTCAGGTCACTAGTGACATAATTAGAAGCAAGTTGAACAAGCTCCGCGTCTTTAAGAATTTCCGCAACACTTTCGATAAGTCTTCCCCACTCTGGTTCTCGAATATAAATTTCTATATCGCCCTCCTTCAATCCAAAATCTCTTTTATACCTCTCTCTCTTTTGCCAAGGCAGTTCTGGCAGAGACGTTCTCAATTTCCTCTCATCAAACTCCGGAATAGCTTTTATAAAAAGCCTCGGCAAATCAGGGTCCGGGAAATAGCGATAGTCATGGGCCGACTCCTTCAATCTTTGCGAAAAAGTAATTTCCTTGTTTTCATCCCATCCTCTCGTTTCCTGCACCACCTCTTCCCCTTTCTCGAGCATTTCAATCTGGCGTTCCATTTCGAATTTAATTGCTTTCTCGACGACTTTAAAAGAATTGAGGTTTTTTACTTCGACTTTGGTACCCAATTTTCCTACCCCCACTCCGCCAAGGCTTCGCGGGGCAAGAGAGATATTGGCCTCGACTCGCATCTCCCCTTTCTCCATATTGGCTCCGCTCACATCCAAATACTTTAGTAGAAGTTGCAATTCGCGAGCAAAGTTGGATGCCTCTGTTGCAGTTTTTATTACCGGCTCCGTCACAAGCTCCATAAGTGGCACCCCTGCCCTATTGAAATCCAACAAGGAATACTCAACATTACTTGCCCCGAGCATAGTCGAGGGGTGAATTGATTTTGCTGTATCCTCCTCCAAGTGGATGCGAGTCAATTTCACCCCCATCAGTTCTCCTCCGCTCACCAACGGATTTTTGTATTGGCTGATTTGATAACCTTTCGGGATATCCGGATAAAAATAGTTTTTGCGATCAAATTCTGTATAATCGGCAATTTCCCCATCGAGAGCAACCCCAAGACGTAAGACTTTCCCCACTGCATCTTGATTTATTACTGGTAAGGTCCCGGGATATCCCATACATACCGGGCAAATGTTTACGTTCGGACGTTTCTCATTCGAATCATTCTTGGAATTACAGAACATCTTTGTCCTTGTCGCGAGCTCCACGTGAATTTCCAACCCTACTGTCAAAATATATTCACTCATAACTTAAATTTTTTGCGAGAGCATTGCCAAACTCTTTGACCAACTTGTCGTCTAGTATGGAAATTGGAAATACGTGCTCGGTAATTTTTTTCAAAATCCTAAGCTTCCTTTCCTGTTCTTCTTCGGTAAGGATATCTACTTTCGTCAAGACAATGACTTCCGACTTTCCCATTATGCCCGCCCGCTTCGACTCGCGAAGCGAGTCGGGCAGGTCTTTATTATAGAGCTCAAGTTCGTTTCGAACCACTCTGTAGGCCTTGACTGGGTCATCGATTTCAGAGGAGATGCAATGGACAAGCGCCTTGGTGCGCTCAATGTGGCGTAGGAATTTGTGACCAAGACCTTTACCTTTGGCCGCTCCTTCTATTAGCCCAGGAATATCAGCAAGGATAAGCCCATAAAAGTTTCCTAAAGCCGGCTCAAGTGTAGTAAAGGGGAAGTCGCCTACTCTAGATTGAGCGCTGGTGAGAGCATTTAATAGGCTTGATTTGCCAGCATTTGGTAGACCGATAATGCCGACATCGACGACCAAGAGAAGCTCAATGTGGAAATCCGCTTCTTCTCCGGGGACGCCAGGGGTGGACTCTTTCGGGCGGATATTAGTTGAACCCTTAAAATGTTCATTTCCTAATCCCCCCCTGCCACCTCGAAGAAGCATCACTCTTTCAGCGTCTTTTAGAAGATCGATGGAATACCCGGTGGAGAGATTGGTCAGACGCGAGCCGACAGGTAGCTTTATTAAAACATCTTTTCCAACTCCACCTTGTCTGTTATCTTTGGCGCCATCTTCGCCACGCCGAGCTTCAAAACCTCCTACATTGCGATAGGCAGAGAGAATACCAATATCCCGCACGCTAAGTGCATAGACATCTCCGCCTTTGCCACCGTTACCGCCCGAAGGACCACCATGGTCTTTACCTTTCTCATGTCGCCAACGCACCACACCATCACCGCCACGACCTGCCTTAAGGTGAAGAGTTAATTCATCTATAAACATCAGTATAAATTCTAATATCTAATTTCTAAATCCTAAATAAGCTACAATTTTCCAACTTTAGTCTTTGCATTTTTCCACTATCGCCCCGAAGATTTTTCTTAGTTCTATAGCCTCTTGAATAAGTGACTGCCTGTCTAATATATATGATTCCTAAGGTTCTGCAAGAGATAGCCAATACTCACTTTCTTTTGCTTCTTTTCTAGAGATTTTGATTCTCATCACAAAATCTTTCTTACTTAGAGATTCGTTAGCCTCAATATAATTTGCACCAACCGAACCAGACGAACGTATGAGCTGTTTGCCATATTCTATATTTGATATGTTCCTTGGTAACTTATTTACATAGTCTCTGACTTTCATTGCAAATGTTCTAGACCTGTCTTCCAAATCGTAGACTCTCTTTGGTATTTCAGTCATTGAGATTTATTTAGAGTTTAGTGTTTAGGATTTAGGATTTTACTATTTATGTGTTTAGAGCAATTTCTGCAAGCGCCATTGCTCCTTCTTTAGTTCCAGCTACCGCCGTAAAGAGCGCCCTGTGACAAAATATTGCGTCCGGAACTCCCGTAATCTCCTGTAGGTCTTTATCGATTTTCCCCGCCCAGGCGACAGGCAGAGGTCGGCGTGAAATGTAACCAGTATCTTGAACCGCCCGGAGACCCCATCGACCGTCATTCCTAGGATAAACCACAAACATTACTTCCGGTTTATCTGACAAAACGCGCTTCCACGGCAGCTCTTCTAACAAAATAAGAATTCTTTTATCAGGACTCGTCTCTAACGCCTCTCTAACCTTGGCCTCACCGATAATAAGACTTTTTACTTTAGCAATTTCGCGCGTCAAAAGTTCCTTGGCAATTATGACTAGTTCCATAAAAATTCTGTAAAGGTCTTCTTCGCTCTCATGAAGACTAGGCAAGAATGAGTAAAGGAAATCGATGATGCTGTATGCTCTGACATTTGCAAAACGGTAATCAGCGATAGCTACGCCATTGTCATGGGCGTCCAGAGGCTGCATCAGGATAGTGTCTATTAGTTCCATTTCTTCTTTACCTCCGGTAAGTGTTTCTCCGAACTTTTTCCAGACTAGTCCGCAAGAAGCATATGGGATACCATTTGGTCTTTCGCCGGCGCCTCCAGGCTGGTGGTGATCGAAGCGATTTTTTGCCGGATCATAGACCATCCCAACATCAACAACGTAGTCGGCCGTGACAATTTGATCTTTCTCACGAGTACGAACCACTTTGGCCTCGCCAATAACGAGAACTAAAATTGCTACAGCAAAGATATCGTCGGCTTGAAAAGAGCCGCTATGAGTGAGAATGGTTTTTGCCATAAATTTTATTGGCCCAAGCGAGAAGCAAGATATAGAGAGAAACTGTCAGGGACATTGTGGGGATGGTGATATAGCCAAATGCCATTACATAAATTTTGGAGCATGCGCCCTCTCCGTCGGTGCAAGCTAGAAGAGAAGAGCCGCCAAAATCAACTTGGGCTTGATACGCCGCGATGATTCCACCCAAAATGATGAGGGGCAGAACGTAGGAAAAGACTGACCTGTCCTTGCGCCATAAGGCCACGGCAAAGATAAAGACGGTCGGATAAAGGAAAACTCTCTGCCACCAACATAAGACGCATGGTTCAAAGCCTACAATCTCGGAGTAGAAGAGACTACCAATTATCGCGGTAAGCGCCACCAGAAAAGCCAGAATGAGAGCGTGCCTTCCAAGCCAATATGTAATCTCCCTTCCCCAAAAATTCCTAAAGACCAAAGATAAAAGCAAAATGACAAAAACAATATGAGAAACCAGCGCTAAATACGGCAGTAGTAAAGTGATATTTTCAATCATTGCTTTCCGGCAATGGGCAGCTCGTCGCTGCGCTCAAGCGTTCCAAAGAAAGAGTGCCGGTCTCTCTGGTACCGTCGGAAAATTGCCATGTCGGGTATCCCGTAATAGAGGCGTCCTTACAGACTTGAAGCTGTCCTCTACCGTCGGGTGTCGAACATTCGACACGCGGCAAAAGACTGGCGGAACGACCAAACAGAGCCTCCTGATTCTTGCAGTTAGGACACCAGAACGCGCCGTAATAAGTCGCCCCGCTCTCTTTAATACAGGAAGCAAATGCGTCTAGTTTACCCGATCTCCCAGGCGCTTTAACAAGCCAGAGAATGCCGCCAACTATCAACACTAGTATTAGAAGCCATATTAATTTATTTTTTCCCATATTGAGTATTATAGATGAAAAATTTTCATGTTGCTATGAGACTCACAAGCCCTTGTATGTGTTGCTGTTTCTCCTGTCAATTTTAATTATTTCAATTTTTCTTTCATCCATATAAAATATGATTCTTATTCTTGCTTGTCTTAATCTGTACAGCTTATCAAATCCCTTTAGCTTCTTGAAATCTAGACTTCCAAACTCTCTAGATTTCACCAAGCCCAAACATTTTTCCACGATAACTCTATCTTTTACAGACAATTTACTTAGAAACTTATCTATTCTGTTCATTGAGTCTTTTTAGAGACTTAAGAACACTCGCAATCGGTACACCACCTGGCTTTATAGAAGTAAAATCAACTACTGTTTCCCAGAGAGAGTCGTCATCTTCGTCAAATGGAACCACTTTAAATACCGGCTTAGATCTTTTAACTACTGTAAAAGACTCCCCCTTGCCTAAGCGGCTAATGTATTTAGAAGTGTTCAGTCTCAAATCCTTGAGACCGATTATCTGGTTCTTTGCCTTAGTAGCCATGCATGAAGTTTATCTTTAAGTAAACTTTAAGTCAATCCTCACGCCCCATGACACTTTTTATCCCAGTAGTAGAAGCTTCGCTTCACTACGGGACTGCGAAATGTCACTTGCCGTGACATTTCTTGTATTTTTTACCGCTACCATCCTCCTTCGCTAAAGCTACGGCGGGACTCCGCTCTATTTTTTATGATATGGTGCATCTATAAGCCCACATTGTTTGTACTTATATATCTTACCAGTAGTAGGATTAACCGCTCCGCAGGGGCATGGGTCGTTACGGCCGACTTCTGGCTTGCTGGAAACTGGCTTTACTTCCACTCCCCCGCCTGCTTCGACAAGCGAAACAGGTCGGGCAGGAATTGGCGCAGCTCTAAATGAAGCAAGAGCTTCCAAATCTAGAGCGATGACAAACTCGGCAATTTGCCTGGCGATGGACACTTCCATGTCTCTGAAGAATCTTAAGCCATCTTTCTTGTACTCGACTAGCGGTTCGCGCTGACCGTAGGCACGCAAATTCACGCTTCCTCGCAGATATTCCATCATCTCCAAATGGTCAACCCAGAACAAGTCCATGGTTTGAAGAATAATCCTTCGCAATACTTCCAGTATCTCTGGAGTATCAAGGGCTACCCTTGATATTTTTTCATTCATCTTGTCTTTCGCTCCCTGTTCCAAGTGCTCTGTCACCTCGGCTAAATATTCTCTGATTTCAGATTGACCACCGACTAAAATTTTGCGACGGTGGCCATAGATTATCGCTCGTTGGAAATTTAAGACATCGTCGAACTCGAGAACGTGTTTGCGAGCATCGAAGTTGAAGCCCTCTATCTTCTCCTGCGCTTTTTCCAAAGAATTAGTGATAAGCTTGTTCTCTATCGGCTCGTCTTCCGGAATATTGAAACGGCCCATCATCTTCTTGATGGTATCCACGGCAAAAATACGCATCAAAGAATCCTCCAGAGAGACGAGAAACTGTGTTTCGCCGGGATCTCCCTGCCTACCGGAACGCCCACGCAACTGATTGTCTATGCGCCGAGCATCATGCCGCTCGGTACCAAGGACAAAAAGACCACCGAGACTCTTTACCATATCGTAATCTCTCGGGTTGGCAGGATTACCGCCAAGCCTAATGTCGACTCCTCGGCCCGCCATGTTGGTGGCAATGGTGACTGCTCCAATTCTACCGGCCTGAGCAATAATCTCACCCTCCCGCTCATGATTCTTGGCATTTAGAATTTCATGCTTAATACCTTCATTTTTAAGATAGGCCGAAAGAAGTTCGTTATGTTCAATGGAAACCGTACCGATGAGAACCGGTTGACCTCTTTTACTCAACTCTCCAACTTTTTTAGCCACCGCCTTCATCTTGCCAGCGTGCGTTTGGAAAATTAGGTCACCGTGGTCTCTACGAGCTACCGGTCTATGGGTTGGAATAACGAAAGTCTCTAGACCATAGACTTTATAAAACTCTTCCTTAGAAGTGGCAGCTGTACCGGTCATACCGGAGAGTTTCCGGTACATGCGAAAATAATTCTGAAAAGTGATGGAGGCGAATGTGCGACTTTCCTCCTTAATACCAACGCCCTCCTTGGCCTCTATGGCTTGGTGCAGCCCCTCCGACCAACGCCGACCCGGCTGAAGCCGACCGGTAAATGCGTCCACGATTATCGCCTCATTATCTTTAACTACATATTCTTTATCTCTGTGGTATAGAGCTTTGGCTTTGACAGCTGTTTCGAGATGGTGTACGTATTTGACACCACCTTCTGCATAAATATTTTCGATACCCAGAGATTTCTCGGCCTTATTAATGCCATCATCCGTCAAAGAAATAGCGTGCAACTTCTCGTCTACGGTGAAATCCTTCCCTGCTTCAAGTTGTCGGGCAATTTGCGCAAACTTCTCGTAGAGTCCACCGGCAGCGCCGGTATTACCAGATATGATGAGAGGCGTTCGCGCTTCGTCAATAAGGATAGAATCAATCTCGTCGACAATAGCGTAATAGTAGTCCCGTTGAGAAAGATCTCTTTCGGAGTATAGGAGATTGTCGCGCAGGTAGTCGAAACCAAATTCGTTATTGGTGCCATAAGTAATATCCGCCCGATAAGCCTCTTTTTTACTCGCCGGCCTCAAAAATTCGTGAACAACATGGAAAGAGCCGAGCTCATCGCGTTCTTTGTCGCTTGTTGTGTGTGCTTTGTCGTATATAAAAGATTCGGAATGGTTGAGTACTCCGACAGATAATCCGAGATAAGAATAAATTTGTCCCATCCACACAGTGTCGCGACGGGAGAGATAGTCGTTAACCGTCACCACGTGCACCCCTTTATCCGAGAGAGCAACGAGATAGGCCGGTAGTGTCGCCACGAGCGTTTTACCTTCTCCTGTCTTCATCTCCGCAATACCACCCTTGTAGAGAGCGATACCTCCGAGAATTTGCACGTCAAAGTGTCTTTGACCAAGGGTGCGTTTCGCCGCCTCCCGAACTGTGGCGTATGCTTCCGGCAAAATATCATCGAGAGTTTCCCCCTTTTCAAGACGTTCTTTAAATTCAGTAGTTTTACCACTTAGCTCTTCTTGCGAAAGATGCTCTAACGAAGACTCGAGCGCATTCGTGCGCTCGACGATAGGTTTCCAAGACTTAAGTAACTTCTCCTCGGGGGTTCCGAAGAGACTCTTTAAAAAGGCCATAGGACGCCTATTTTAACACGTTTTAGACCAAGAAAAAACACCCTTGTGGGGTGTCTTTTCTAATCTTATCTTCTCTTTGAAGATTTTCGCTTCTTGGAAGCAGCCTTTTTTTTCTTTGCCATTGTGTTGTGTCTCGCCCCGCCCCGCCTGAACTAGGCGGGGCAAGGCGGAAATTATTATTAACGTCTGCCCGCCCGAACGTACTGAATAATGTTCGGTACGGGCGGGTCGCAGAAAATTTTTCTGCGCTTGTGTTAATTATCTACTAAAGCTCAGCATATACAATAGATAAAAAGAAAATATGTGGATAACTTTTAGAATATTATTTCGATTTAAAAAATATTTCCGTCCGAGCGCGGAGAGCGGGGCTAGCTCCAAACGAATATCTTTGTGAGTGCGGCCGCTCTCCACGCACGAAAAGAAACTATATAAATAGTAAACAGTAATCAGTAAATAGTAAATAGTCATAAAAACGCAAATCCCGCCAAAGGCGGGACTTACGCAGATATTCGTTCGTTTGGTGCCAGTTTCAAGCACCCACCCCTCAATCCTAGCATAGCACTCCTCCAAATGCAAGCGTCTCCGGCCGATTTCACATGTCCTGTATCTGTCTCGTGTATTCTTCCATTTGTTCTTTGTGGTCCGGAGAGATTTCTCCCACATATTTCAGGACGTCAATCGCTTTCTCTTTTTCTCCCTTGTTCAGGAAAGCATTGGCTATCTCGAGATAAATCATTTGTTTGCCTGGCATCAATCGACTTGCACGTTCTAGATATATCAGAGCATCATCAAGAGAGCCCACAGTCGAGAGAAACGAACCGGTAATAAACTGGTAACGAGCATCTTCTGATAAATCTTCGGCTTGCTTAAGCACGGCGTCTTTCGCGAAACTAAAGTATGCATTCTTCTCTTCCATAGATATATCGCTCGTCAAGACAGTAACAGTATTAGCAGCTAGATGTTCTACGATCTCCGGTCGTCCGAGACGCGTAGTATTGTAAGCTTTTTTGAAATATTGTATCGCCTTGAGAGTCTCTCCTGGTGTCTGTAGAGACTTAAGGGCTTCAATTAGAAAGACATTAGCAGTTATCGGTTTAATATTGACGAAATACAGAGAGAGCGCAAGTAAGATGGAGACAGCCGGCAAAGCAATGTTTCTCACTTGAACTTTAGTTATCACGCCCTTAGAAGTAAGTTCACTACCATTTCTATAATGCAGGTAAGAGAGGAGGGAGAAAAATAAAATATAGCTTATCAGATGGTCAAAGACGAAGAAATTGTGGAAGAAGTATGCCGCTATCAAACCAGTAAGGATAGATTTCTCCGTATGAGTCAAATTCGTACTTCTCCTCCAAATTGAATATAGAAGTGCGACATAGAGGAGAAGATAAGATAGGAGACCCAAAATACCGCCAGCGACCGCCCAGTCAAGGAAAATATTGTGAGCGCGATCAAACCACGGCTCCAAGCGGTACATCTCCGGACGGTAATGTTCGTTAAAGATATAATTGAAATTCTCCTGCCCCCAGCCAAGGAACGGCCGTTCCTTGACTCCTTCAAGCGCGATAGGCCAGACAAAATACCTGCCCTGCGTCTTCAACTCTTCTGTAGTCAGAGAAGAGAAACGAGAAAGTACCGGACTATTTTGGATAAACTCCGCGTCTTTAATCGCCACAAAACCTCCCACTAAAGTTATTAGTCCGACCAAGGTGGCGATACTCCCCTTTCTGACAAAGGCGGATTCCTTGTTTCTCACATTCAGAACAGCTACGGCAAGAAGTCCACCCAGGAGACCGAGGATAGCTCCGCGCGTGGCGGTGTGGTAGAGGATAAATGCTTGCGCGAGAATAAGCAGTCCGTAGACCCATCTCAAAGCGACGTTTTTCCACTCACGCCACATAAAGAGAAAGGCGATAAAAATATGGAAGAGCATATAGACGGCCAAATAAATAGCGTTGCCAAGCGTGCCATCCACCCGCACTCCACCTTGGTTTATCGTTTTCAGTCCGATGATCTGAAGAACAGAATATAAAACCATCAAGAATGAAGCCAGAAGCGAGACATTCCACCACCTCTTCCAATCAACCTCTTTAAAGACCGAGGAGATAACTATGAAAAACATTCCCAAATGAAGCAAAGTAATAAAACCCTCCATGCGCTCAAAGTTGGACCAGAAGCTCTTGAGAGGAGCAACGCCTAAGAGATCCGCCAAACCAATTATTCCGAGGAATATAAATAGAGAATAAAGAATAAGGGATCTTTTCGGACGGTAAGACGCGTCAAGCAAAACGAGTAACACCCAAGCGGCAAAAACAATTTCTATAATAATCCTCCAAGTGAAAGCTTTGGTAGTGATGAACGGAAAGAAAAAATCACTGAAAACGAGAAACGGGATGAGAGGGATGGCAAAAAGGCCGACAAATACAACTCGCCTCAACGTTTGAGAAAACATGGATACTATCCTATCATGATACCAATATATGCAAAGTCTAAGGAATAAGGCCTACCGGGCCTTGCGTTGGAGCGAACAATACACCAAGACAGATATGTTGTATCTGGCCCAAGGCGGCGGATGGCTCTTATCCGGCCAAATCATCGCCTCTCTCTCTTCTTTCCTGCTCGTTATCGCTTTCGCCAATTTAATTCCCAAAGAAACATTTGGCACTTATAAATACATACTTTCTCTTACTAGTATTCTGTTAATCCCATCGCTCCCGGGAATGAACACAGCTGTAAACATGGCTTCTACTCGCAATCTTGACGGAACGTTACTGCTTGCGCTAAAAACAAAAATGAGATGGGGGCTACTAAGCAGTTTGGCTAGTTTGTTACTATCTGGATATTATTTCCTAAATGGAAACTCGAGTTTGGCGATTTCTTTCTTGATTATTTCCGCCTTTTTACCGTTCATAGACGCATTTGGCATTTACGGCCCATTCCTACACGGCAAAAAGAAATTCCAAATATCAACTAAGTACGAGGCTCTTGTACAAATCATTTCTACTGGCTTCCTAATTGCGGTCATTTTATTGACAAAAAATCTTTTTCTAATTGTATTATCTTATTTTCTTTCCTGGACACTATTACGATTTATCTTCTTTAGGATAACTATAAAAAGATTTGTTGTGTCAAAGGATGAAGACCCCAAAGCAATTCCATACGGCAAACATTTAAGCCTGATGAAGGTTATAAATACTATAGCCAGCTATATAGATCGCCTCTTTGTCTTCCACTTTTTGGGAGCAGTTCCCTTGGCTGTTTATGCCTTCGCCATTGCCATGCCTGAACAAATAAAAGGCGCGTTTAGTCTATTAGATACCCTTGCCTTCCCCAAGTTTATAGGACGAAATAGCGAAGAGATAAAAGCTTCTTTTAAAAAGAAAGCCTTAAGATTATTTTTGTTGGGAGGGGTCGTTATCGGTGCTTATATCTTAGCTGCTCCTTTTATTTTTAAAACTTTCTTCCCTCGATACGAGGAGGCCGTCTTCTATTCACAGCTTTTTGCCTTATCAATGCTCAATCTAGCGCTATTCCCAGCAACAACAGCATTGAGAGCCAAGAAAAATGTAAAAGGATTATACATCAGTAACTTCGTCACCCCCATTTTCCAAATTATTACCATGCTTGTTTTCATTCTCTGGCAAGGGTTGTTAGGGCTGATTATAGCCAGGATCATTTCTAGATTTTTTGGTAGCTTTTTGGACACTTATTTATTCTTCAGATCTCCTCCTGATAATATTGAAGAACCTTTCTTACCTGCCCCTCCAAAGTAAATTCTGCCGCGACCACATCATAACCAGCTTTTCCAAACCTTTCTGCTTTTAGACGGTCATCGAGTAATTCCTTAATTCTCTTCTCTACCTCCTCTATATTAAATGGATTAATCAAAAAGCCAGTTACTTTGTCTTTAACTATTTCTTTTGTTCCCCCAAAACAAGTTCCTATAACAGGCTTACCACATGCCATTGCCTCCAAATTAACCGTGGGGAATGGGTCAAGATAAAGAGATGGTGTTACCACCACATCGCTTGCATGATATCCGGCAATTAGTTCACCCCCTGAGATCCATCCGGTAAGAACGACGTTTTTGCCAATCCCTATCTCTTTGGCCAATTTGATCATTTTTTTTGAATAATCATTAGGTCGGCCTAAAACTAATAACACTGCTTCCGGAATTGCTGCCACCACTCGCTTCGTGATTCTAATGATCTTCTCTCCGCCCTTCGGCTCACTCAGTCTTCCGCCAAATAAGATCACTTTCTTTTTGTTTAAATTAAATTTATTTTTGAATTCCAGTACAGCCTGATCCGTAGCTTGCCACTTTTTAACATCTATTCCGTTACGAACGACTTCCACATTATCGAGACCATTTTTATTTAAAGCATCTTCAAGCGCCTGACTCACTGCAAAAATCTTATCAACATATTTTAGATAATATCTAATCATTAAATTTCTAAACGGGTTGTAGCGCCTCTTATACTTTTTAAGCTGCGACCAAGGGTCAGCCCTCTCGGCCGTGGCCGACTTGCCGTAATGGAACAGCATCGTGTCATGAGCTGTTAAAAAAACTTTAGCGCCGTTTTCTTTGGCTATCTTGAGACAGTGATATGAGAGATGATAATGAATGTTATGAGCATGAACCACATCCGGGTACCACCCATTTATTATTTTCCTGACATGCGCGACAATAGACGGATTACAGAGGCCCCGATAAGCTCGCCAACGCTCGTGATAATCTGAATACAATTTATGCACCTCAAGACCATTATATTCTGTCCTGCCTGCTTTTTGTCTGTCTCTGACAGTAGTAATAACAGCGACCTCGTGTCCCGCCGCTACAAGAGCCTTGGCCAGATTAAATGCCACCATTCCAGCCCCGCCGTAACTTTGCGGAGGAAAATCATCTGATAAAAATAAAATTTTCATAAGACTACTTTTTTCTTGCTACTATATAAACATTGGCGTAAACCTGATCATTTCTAACAAAATCATCAAGATAGAAACAAACCTTTTCCAAATAACGAAGGAACCTCTCCGACCACAAACCACGCCGGGTTTTCTTATACGGACTGAAGTAGACCTGCTTGACGTATTCGAAGAAAACCATAAATGTCTTACCATACGGCTGGCATTCAACTATTTCAAAATCGTCTTGGAAAAGAGATTTCATCCCTTCTTGTGTGTATCTGAAGTAATCCTCTGGATCTGCGTGATAAGGCGCCATGAAGGGCGCAGTCAACAGACATACTCCATCTGTCTTTAAAATACGGCTGATTTCCGCCACCATCACCCATGGTCTTTTAACATGTTCTAAAACTTGTGATGAGATAACGGTATCAAAGCTTTCATCCTCAAAGGGCATTTTTAACACATCCCCCACCACATCTATCTTTCCTCCGGGCGTACTATCGAAAGCTACATACTCTGATGCATGTCCTTTTATAATAGAGCGATATTTGGCTGACCCTGCACCCATATCAATTGTTCTGCCTTTTATATAATGCTTGAGATGCATCAATACATCCCTTGTTCTGTTCAGTTTGTGAGTCATTTATATTTCAATTCTACTTGATGCCGTCCACCAGATAAAGGTAGTGCCATATAGATATGGTTAGCCTTCAATATCTCCGTCTCGACACTATCCACATAGACATGCCAGCCAGGCAACCAAGCATTGCCGATGAAAAGCAGGGCATCTCTATCCAGATTGACTTCAAAATTTATAGAATCGTGACCGTAGTTTTGAGACAAAATTGCTTCCTCTGTTATGGAAATTTTTCCGTCCTGGTTCTCTAACTTGTCCATTGTTACCTGGAAACTATCATCTCCGCTTAATATTGACTCATCAGAAGTCACGAAATTCCTAGGCCAATAGCCAGCTAACTCGTAAATACTGACTTTGGTTTTGCACTCGCCAACCTCTTCCGAAAAAACTTTTTTGAAATCTGGATCGTTAATCTCATAAGCAGATATTACATATCTGACATTCATAGATTTCAGGATATTTTTCCTTACGACAAACTTTTTAAGCCTCTTTTCCATCGGGATACTTTCCCATGCTAGCGAGTAGTCTGCAGTAGTATGTTCCGAGCCGAGGTAACCGATCATTTCCGCCACGGCCAGAGGCATATACGGATCATAGCCATCGATGGAATCTAGGCCGTATTGCAGGTTAATGCTCGGCGTCAGAAGCTCTTTTTGTAGAGACAGCTCTTCAGAAATATCCTTACTGGAACATTCCACTCTTAAATTGTTATATATGATAATGCCGGTAAAAGGAGTAAAGATCCGAAATTCTTTTTCATCTTTAGAGTCAGATAAAATGAACCTGGCCGACATGGGAACAGACAATAATTCTTCTTTGCTTACAGAATTGAAATGTCGAGCATAGACAAATGTGAAATTTAAAGAAACGACAATTAAGGCTAGAGTTAGGAAAATCTCGGTACTAAATTTATTCATTCTTTTTAGAAGAAGGAAAGACAAAATGGCAAAGATAATAAAAATTAAAATATCCCACTGAAAAATGAAGACACTGGCTAAAGAATGGTCCAGATATTGTCTAACCAGGTTAAGATAATGTTCCTTCGGCAATCCGGCCGTGTCGCTATACAAATTATTTAGAAAGTAGCCGTTGAGAAAAAACAGAATCTTTTCCGTAAAAAACACTTTAACGATGGAGCCCACGGTAATTATTGGAGCCAGGATATACAGAAAAACTTTTTTAATAATGTTTAAATATGGGTCCAGTTTTTTAGAAACTTCCTCCTTGTTCTCTGTGATATATTCCAGAACAAAACCGACAATAACGGCGGCAGCTAGATTCCCAATAAACATTATCCTTGAGCCCACCCTGAGAGAATCAAAAAACGGTATCTGATGCAATAAAAATCCTATGGGTGAATATTTTATGGAAGCCAAAAGACAGAAAACAAAAGTGCTAAGATATAAATAAAAATGTTTATTTTTTATCTTTCTAAAAACCAGAAACGTAAAAATTAGCAAGATAAAGGGCAGAATACCCACATATAAATTAGGAGATCCGGTCTGGATAATTGGATTTTTAAAGAATGGAAGAATGTAGTGTACTAGACCCTGTAGCGGATAAGAATTGAGCCAAAAATCAGACAAACTCAATCCTTCCGCCCGGGCAGTCACTTCTTTAAAACTAATAATAGCCCAGATTTGCGGCCAGCCTATAATTAAAGAGACCCCGTACACTGTAACTAAATTAACCAGTTGCTCTAAATAACCCTTTAAGCTTTTTTCTAAAAAAGCCCAGTATAAATAATAAACAGCCAAAAAAGCATGGATATAAAGGACAAATTGGGAATGACCCGACAGCCAGCTAGCCCCTAAAAATATACCTGTCAGAGTGAGAAACAAGAATTTATGCTTCTTTTGCCTAACAAATTCGGCAAAGTACAAAACTGCCGGCAAGATGAAGTAGTAGTTTGTATTGGTTAGAGTTGTGAACCACGCGATCATCTGCCCGGAAAAGATAAAAATGGTAGAGACAATAGCAGAAACCAAAGGACTAAAGCCAATTTTTTTTGAATAAAAATAAGCAAAAACATAAGCTAAAAAGATGTTTATGATTATCAGAAATCTATAAGTATCGAATGCATCAAAAAAAACAAACGTCAAATCATAAATGGGGTAAAACCATCCAGCGATGACAGAAACCGGCAGAGGAAACCCTGAAAGTATCTGCTGGTTAATAAGCGGCTGCCCTTTCGATATATAATCCAGATATTGATAAAGAACGCGCGCGGTATCCCCGTCATATAGAATGCGGCCGCCGAAAAGCACATCTCGAAATAAAAAAATCAGCGGCAAGAAAGGCGCGGCTAGTGCGAGTTTCTTCAATCTCTCTTCGGTAAACACGGTAACCATATTAACCTATTTTCCAGGTAATAAAAGAGTATAATGGCAGATCATGAGCATCCCCAGGCAGGCAGTGAAATACGTCATTTCAGGCGGTCTTGCTGTCGTGGCTAACCTCGTAGTTTTATATGTCTTAACTGAATTATTCGGAATATGGTATATAACATCGGCGGCGATCGCATTTGTTTTCGCTTTTTTTACAAGCTTCACTCTTCAAAAACTCTGGACATTCGAGGACAAGGGTATGACTTTTGTCCATCGACAAATTATACGGACCGTGGGAGTGACAACTGTTAGTTTAGGAGTAAATGTCGTTGGAATTTATTTTTTGGTAACAAAGTTGGGAATGTGGTATATGCTAGCCCAAATAATAATACTGGGGCTAATAGCAACGGCTAGCTTTTTTGTATACAAATATCTAATCTTTACGTCCAATAACAACAGCTGAAATCCCGAAGGGAAAATTGACATATTTAAGCAATACTGACTCTAAGAAAAAGATGCCATACAGGATTTTATTAACTATCCAAATATCATTGATAACATTACGGCTTACCTCGTTTTCCAATTTCATTGGCAGATGAAAGCCCTTCATGAGCAACTTGACTAAGAATACCGGTGGGAATAGAAAAGTGTTGAAATAAGATGATTTAAAGACAGAAAAACCGCTTCTCTCGATTTTCGATTTTAATTCGTGTAACCGATATCTTCGATAATGGTGGAAGAAAATATCGGTAGGACCCCATAAAAACTTAAAAGCCGGTACCGTGACGATGACCGTTCCGCCCGAGCGGAGTACGCGCCTCATTTCAGCTATCGCGCCGATATCATCTTTAACATGCTCTATCACATCAAGAGCAAGGACGACGTCAAACTGATCGTTTGCATGCGGGATACAGAGAGCATCGCCTTGTTCTATGTTTTTGATGCCTCGTTTTTTACATAAGTTTACAGCTCTTTCCGAGACATCAACTCCGTAATATTCTCCTATGGCTTCAATCTCCTTGGCCATGGCACCTGTCCCGCAACCAAGGTCTAAAATTTTTTGTTTCATACTGGAAGCACGGCTGTACTTTTTAATGAGACTGAGTGCGATTTTTCTTCTTCCTTTGTCCCACCAGTGATTCAGCTCACTTTCATACATTAACTCATAAGCGGAATCTTCCATAAAACTATATCTTTGATTGTATTTTTACTTTTTGCCGACGACAATCCAGCCACTGTTATTGGAAGGACGATAAATATCAAATTCTTTAAGCCCGATATTGCTTACCAACTCTCTTACTTCTTCCTTTGTCCAATAATTGGCAACTTCTGGAATCATTTGGTCAAAGGTATTCAGGTGAATAAACCAGTAAGGCATCTCTGATAGTTGTTTAAAATACGAACCCGGACCTTTAAATATCTTAACAAAAATCCAAAGAGGTATAGAGAAAAGATGCGCAAATACATGGACTAATGGCAATGGCAATCTTGAGGTAATATATTTTCTAAGCGGGTTAAGAAACCACAGGAGCCATCCGAAACCCTCATAACCGTACACCCATATCAAGAAGGTTCCTTCCGGCTTGAGCGCCTTGACCATATTAGAGACAGCCAATTTGGGATATTCAAGATGGTGAATGACGCCGATGCTGAAAACGAGATCGAATTCATCTCTCCATTTCATGTCAAAAGCACTTTCAAACAAAACCTCCGCATTTTTAAATTCCTTCAGGGTATTGCGCGCGGCCGCGACAGACCGGCCGTCGTAATCAAACGCCACCACGCTTGCCGCTCCCCACTTCAAAACCCAGTAACTTAATCTGCCCATGCCGCAACCGACATCCAGAACTCTCTTGCCTTCAAAATCTTCCGGTGTTAGCGGTCCAATCCAGTTTATTAGCCAGTCTTCATAAAATGACACCGGTCTGCTGTATCTGTTCCATTGATAGCCGAACCTTTCGCTCGTTACAGACATAATTGGTGATTATAATCATTTTCTCTTATACTATCAAGTAATGGAGAAATACCTCATTGTAAATGCCGATGATTTCGGATTAAGCGCGGAAATAAACGAGGGTATCATAGATTCTTTCAAGAACGGCTGCGTTACCAGTGCTTCCATAATAACGACGGAAGATAATTTTCATGATGCCATAGAGAAAATAAGGGCAAATCCGCTATTGGACATAGGTATACATTTAAACATTTTTAGAGGCAAAGCTAAAAACAGCCTGCTGTCGCTTTTTCTAAAAAGACTATTTGATAAACAAAGATTAAGAAAGAAAATCTACGTAGAGTTTGAAAACCAAATCAAAAAAGCTATCGACCAGAAAATAATCATAAGCCACTTGGATACGGAGAAACATTTGCATATATTCCCCTTTATCTTGGAAATAGTGCTTGACTTGGCCCAGAAATACAATATTAAAAGCGTGCGCTTCCCTTTTGAAAAAATGGTTTTAAAAAAAATCAGCCCTAGACAACTACTAAAGATATTTTTCAGTCATTTGTTTTATAAAAAATGTTATTCATTATTTGATCAAAGTGGAATTATCCATCCAGATTTCTTTTATGGAGTCTCATTGAGTAACAGGTTTTCAGTAGACAACTTAAAGAGATTTGTGGATAATCTTAAACCGGGTATTAGCGAGCTATCTTGCCACCCGTCCTATAGAACGCAGTATATCTCATCTTTTATAGACAGTAGTAATCGTGATGAAGAGCGAGAAACCCTAACCAGTCCAGAACTCTTAAGTCACATAAAAGAGAGGGATATCGTTCTGGTCAACTATGGAGTTTTCAACACCCACAACTAATATGGATAATGTTCTCAAGAAAGTAAGTATCGTTATACCAATGCACAATGAAGAGGGAAACGCCATGGCCCTTTACGGTGAATTAAAAGAAGCCATGGCTAAGGAAAACAGAGATTATGAGATCATTTTTGTAGACGACTATAGCTACGACAATACATTTAAAATACTGGAGGATATTTTTAAAAAAGACAAACACGTCCAGGTTATCTCTTTGATGGGAAATCAGGGCAAGGCAGTAGCTCTTAATGCTGGGTTAAAACATGTCTCTGGTGACATCGTCCTCATCATGGATGGTGATGGCCAACATAATCCAGCTTATATTCCAGAATTTATTTCAGCTATACAGGAAGGTTATGATGTCGCTAGTGGTTGGAAAAAAGAAGACAAAGGAAGAAGTAAATTCAAATCTATTCTCCACAATAATATCAACAGGATCATTGGCAAAATTATGGGGGTAAAGATGAAATATTTTGGAGTAGCTATGAAAGCCTATCGGAAAGAGTTAATTCAGCGTCTAGAGCTCTCCGGTGACCTGCATAGGTTCGCCGGCGTGATGGTTTATTATAAAGGAATTAATATCAAAGAAATTCCAATCAAAATTCGGGCTAGAGAAAATGGCTCCTCAAAATACAGTTTTGGGAAGATAGTAGGAAAGGTCTTCCTGGATATCGTCTTGGTCAAGTTCTTAACAAAATATTCGAGGACGCCATTCAAAATTTTCGGACCCATAGGCTTTATCTTAGGCATACTCGGAATATTAGGGGTAGGATACATCGCCATAAATAAATACTTCTTTGGTATATCTGCTTTTTATGATATATCCATCTTACTCCTCTCAGCTGTTGCAATCATCATAGGTATCCAGTTTATCTTTTTCGGATTAATTGCTGAACTAATTTCTCGTATCTACTACAACCCTGATAACAAGGCGACAGTTCTGATAAAAACTTCCCTTAAACACTAGTTTTATTCAAAAATTTATCTGCCCATAGTTGAAAAGTAAGGAGCGTCCAAAGTTTTTTGTGATTATTTCTCTTCCCGGAAAGATGCTCTACAATAATCTTTTGGACACGGTCCGGGTTAAATATTTTTTGTCTCGTAATCCTCTCTCGTGAAAGCATGTCCAGAAGCAGAGGTTTCAAATCTTTTTTAAGCCATTCGGAAACCGGCACGCCGAAACCTTTCTTTTTTCGATAAACAATATTTTGTGGTAACTTATCTTTCATTAATTCTTTCAAAATATATTTAGTGATAAATCCATGGAGTTTATATTCATAAGGAAGAGTGATTAGAAACTCCACAATCTCTGTGCCCAAAAATGGTGCACGCACTTCAAGCGCATAACACATGCTTGCACTATCTGTCTTAGCCAACAAACAGTCCATCAGATAAGAATGCAGATAACTATTTAAGATATCCTGGGGGAGATGGGCATCACCACTTGGATAAGGATAAACTTTGACCATCTCTTGGTAGGTGTCTGGTATCAGGAGATCTGGGAGTTCCTCTTTACTAAAGGCCTGGAGCCACCGGCCATGTCTTTCTAAAGGCGCGAAATTAGCGCCTTCGATAAATTTTTGCAATTTGAAGGAAAGACTGAAATGTTTATCAGACGCCGGCAGAGAGTTAATAAGCGGTTCAATTAAACGATCCCTGATACCGGAAGGAATACTTTGGTATAAGGAAACTAACTTATCTGCTTGAAAAGTGTTATACCCAGCCAAAAGCTCGTCTCCCCCATCACCCCCCAGAGCCACTGTTACTCTTTGTCGAGTGAATTTTGAGAGAAGAAGTGTAGGAATAATGGTAGGGTCAGCCAGAGGTTCTCCCAAAACTGAGACCGATTCGAGGAGGACATTAAGAGAGTCTTGAGCAGTTACTCTTTGGTGATAATGAGCTGTTCCCAAAAAAGTTGCCACCTGCTCGGCATAAGCAGATTCGTCAAAAGACTCTTCCTCAAACCCGATAGAAAATGTCTTAATCTTCTGACTAGATGCCTTTTGAGCATAATAAGCGATTGTGGAACTGTCTATCCCCCCGCTTAGGAAAATTCCCACCGGCACATCGGCGGCTAACCTGTCACCAATGCCTTTTTCCAGCAGTTTATCAAAGCCGCTTAATGCTTCTTCGAAAGAGATGCTAGCGGCTCCAGCAGGAATATTCCAGAAAAACTTTTTCCCGACTCTCCCTTCTCGATACAAGAGATAATGTGCCGGTTCCAGTTTATATATTCCCTTAAAAATGGAGCGCGGCGTCGGCACATATTCTCGAGTCAAATATTGCGCCAAAGATTCCAAATCAAGCTCGTGTTTAACTAAAGGATGCGCCAACAGAGTGCCGGGTTCAGAGCCAAAGACGAAAGTATCATCGAATATACCCCAGTACAACGGCTTCTCCCCTATCCTATCCCGGGCCAAAAGTAATGTTCTCTTTTTAAAGTCATAGATGGCAATAGCAAACATGCCATCCAATTTTTCAAAACAGTCCTCACCAAATTCTTCATATAAGTGCAGTACCACCTCAGTATCTGATTTGGATTGGAAGTGATATTTCTGCTCTAAATTAAAATTTTTCTTAAGCTCTTTGAAATTATAAATCTCTCCATTGAAGATGATGGCCACATCTTTCCTATCATTCCACATTGGCTGGTGCCCTGCCGGACTTAAATCAAAAATACTTAAACGCGTATGCCCGAAACCCACCCCGTCTTTCAAAAAATGACCGCGATCATCTGGCCCGCGATGCCGGATGACATCCGTCATGGTTAATAAGTCCTTTTGACTGCCCTTACCGACAAATCCACTAATTCCACACATATTATTTATTTATATTAGAAATATTATTACTCCCGTCAATTGAGCTATCGATTAGAACTTTCATTATTGCTTTATTATGTCAGAGATTAACAAATCTATCTCATTATTTACAATCGATACAGGAGTGCACTTGGCTTGGCGCTTGACCTCTTCAGTATCGTAAACGCGGGCATTCATGACGAAAAGCTCCGGGCCCTTGCGCGAGGGCACGATCACTTTGTGGAAACGGCTAATCGGAGGTTGCTCATTTTCATCCACAGGGCCGACAATATCTATTGTTGGTACCCCAAATGCTTCCGCAATATAGATCGGCCCCGTATCTGCTGAAATAAAAAGCTTGAGTTTAGAGATAAAAGCCTTTGTCTCTTCAATGTTAAGTCTGCCAACCAAGTTAATAACTCTGGTATCATGGCCTAAATGATTGAACATAACATTCGCCTCTTCATTATCATTTGGACCACCGATAATAACGACCGTAGCCTTATGTTTATCGCTTAAATGATCCGCCACTGAAGAAAATTTCTCCGCGGGCCATTGCTTTATTCGGTTTCCAGCCGAAGGTGATATACCGACAGGAAAATCCACACCATCGATGAAAACAGAGACTGACTCTGCCGCTTTCTCTGAATAATACAGGTGTTTTTTGGTGTCATCAGTGAAGACTCCTATCGGCTCCAAAAGCTTCAAGTACTCCCTGGGAGCATAGGATCTCATCCGGTGAGGCTTTGCTATGACTAATTTTCTCAATAAACGATATGATCTCGTTTCATACGGACTCCAGCCGTTTTCTATCCTGGGAGCCGAAATCATTGGAATATTTGCGAGAAGAATAAGCGACAAGGCATCAAAACCGGGTGCAGTTACACATCCAAAATCGAATTTTCCTTTTTTTATATCATTCAAAATGGAAAAAGGATATTTCTTATCCCACACGATATACTCGTCAACATCACGATTCCCCGCCAAAAGTTCCTTATTGACGACATTCCCCACCACAGTAATCCTGGCTTCGGGATAGGTTTTTTTGACCGCTCGGAACATTGGCGTGGTGCAAACCATGTCTCCCAATTTTGCCAACTGGATAATAAGAACTTTGGGAGAATTTACCCGAGGCTGATTCTTTGGCTTCTGGCGGAAATAACTTAAGAAATAGCAGGTTGCCAAGATTAGGACTATCCTAAAAAAAATTTTCATTTGTTAAGATACTTTTTTAACTCTTCAAGCGTCACAGCCGTAGTGCCACGCTTCGTGACAGAAAGAGTGCTGACAACATTGGCAATCTGAGCAGACCTTTCCGGAGATTGGCCCGCTGCAATTAAGATAGAGAGAGCGGCCAGAGCCGTATCACCCGCGCCAATACCGTCTCTTTTGACGACCCTCAAACCTTTTATATCCAAATAATTCTTGTCTTCCTTTTTACACAAAAGCATTCCTTTAGCCCCTCGTGTAACCAGCACATGGGCACCCAGCATAGAAGATATCTTACTGGCAGCGAGCCTTAAATTGTTTGTACCTGCCATCTCCACTGCTTCATTGTTGTTTGGCTTTACAATAGTCACCCCCTTAAACCAAAGCATATTTTGCGGCTTTACATCAGCAATGATTGGGATTTTATTTCTGACCGCAAGACGAATAATTGCATGGACCAAATGCTTAGATAATGTCCCCTTCTTATAATCGGAGAGAACAATGGCATCGTAGGATGAAATACGTTTTTGTATCAATTGAAAAAGTTTTTTGGAAAGAACCGGCGCGACCATCTTGTCAGTTTCCTTGTCGAGTCTGATGAGATATTTACTGTTTCCGAAAATTCTGGCCTTCAGTGTAGACATCCGTTTCTTATCCACCAGAATATGACTTTTTATCTTTGACTTGACTAGTAATCGATTAATCGTTTTGCCAATATCGTCTTGGCCAACAATAGAAAAAAGTTCTGGCTTACTGCCAAGAGCTTTGATATTGACAGCTACATTTGCTGCTCCACCCAAGATATCGTTCTCTTTATGCCAAAGCACAATTGATGCGTCAGCTTCGGGAGATTTCCGGGTAACTGTGCCTTCAAGGAAACGGTCCAACATTATATCTCCTACAACTGCAATCCTTTTATTGTGAAATGAACCAAGCCCCCTCTGATCACTAGTGTCCATAAGAGGCTATGATAGTATAAATGCTGCAATGATAAAAGCCTATTTAGAAAACTAGTCAGATCCCCCGCCGTAAGCTTTAGCGATGCGATCAATGATATTAGTTGTCGACTGGATCCGGCCAGGAACAATTACCACTCTACCACCATTCTTGCGAACAGTCGCTGTTTCAATAAGAGTCTCTGAATCATAGTCTCCACCTTTGGTATGAATCGCTGGTTTTATTGACGCTAATAAATTTACCGGATCTGGTTCGTTAAAAATAGTTACATAATCAACACAAGCCAGCGCTGCAATGATTTCTGCACGCTGAGCTTCAGGTATGATAGGGCGAAGGTCGGATTTGTACTCTTTAACTGAAGAATCGGAGTTTACCCCGACAATAAGCACGTCTCCGAGAAACTTGCTCTGTTCGAGCATTCTTTTCTGACCAATGTGCAGAATATCAAAAGCACCGTTGGTTGTAACGATTTTTTTTCCTTGTCCTTTAAACACTTCAATAATAACAAGAAGTTCCTCCAGAGACACCACTTTTTTTGAAGTATCCATGTTTAAGTGATAAATTCAATAATTTTTTGAGCCCTCTTTTCCCAAGTGTAATCATTTACTTTCGACAACGCTCTTGAGGCTTTTTCATCAGATTCTCCTTTGTGTGCTAATACGTATTCCATGATCCGAGCTAGGTTTTCTGGGTCATCCAGTTTAAAAAAGTTGGCCATCGAATCATCCAGCACCTCCCGTATTGATGGCAAATCGGAAGCGATAATCGGAGTGCCGCTGGCCATGTATTCAAACATTTTTAACGGAGACATGTAAAGCGAGAAGTGTTTGGTGGAGGGATAATTCATAACCAGGATGTCAGACAACTTTAAATACATTGGAATATCTTTGTGAGGAACGAACATCACCAAAGAATAGTTCTCTTTGCCAATATCCCCTTTTCCCATCAGTTTCTCGAGCCCGGAGACTTCTGATTTGTTTACACCAACAATGAGTAGAAACAGGTTTGGATATTTCCCCAGCAAGCAAGAAAAGGTGGAAATCAGTTCATCTACCCCCTTCTTGCCTCCCATCGTTGTGTATTTGCCTATATACGAGACAATGAAAGCCTCTCGGGGCAAGCTGAGTTTCTCTCTAAGTTCAGTTTTAGGTGTCGAAATCTCAAAATCTTTTAAGCTAACCCCGTCGTGGGCGACTAGAATTCTTTCTTCTTTCACTCCGCGAGACATCAAAAATTTCTTTAATCCAGAGGAAATGGTTATTAATCGAACATGGCTATTCATGACTACATTAACGAGAGGGTTCAAAGCATTGGTGTGTATTTCCAAATAAATATTACTCTTAAACAAGCTCGCGATAAACACGAACAACTCATCTCGAGAGTAGTAAATATCGGCTCTATAAAAGAGGATCATGATTATAGAAATGAAGGTGAATGTGATTTTTTGTACCCAGAATCCTAGCCAACCAAAACGAACTAGATCAAGGGAAGGAATTTTGACGATTTTAAAATTTCTCTTGGTATGGAAATGATCAAATGGATCAGCTTTTATGATGTTATACCTGGTGGGTACCCATAACTCAACCTCAGTTCCAGAATCAGCGAAAGCTTCACACATTTTCATTATCTGGACCCCGTGAGCTTTACCTGTTGGAATACGGACATTCGCCACATAGACAAGTTTCATAAATATTTGACTTTATTATACATCAGTTTTATAATCATCGCAATAAAGTATGAGAGAGGGAAAAATGCTCGCTATTTTTGAAGAAATTCAAAATCAATTTAATCATGCCAACGGTGGTGTATATATTCATATTGATGATTTTAAAAACTTTTATATGCCACTAATAAATTACTATATAAATGATAGAGAGAGAAGAAGCATAGATTCATATATTATCGGCATTCAGGGACCACAAGGTGTTGGTAAAACTGTTTTTGCAACGCTGGCAAAAACTTTTCTAAAAGCCGCTGGTTATAGAGTAGAAACTATTTCTATCGATGATTTTTATAAGTCGAATGACGAACGTCTTAAAATCTCAAAAAAATATATTGGGAACCCTTTTTATCAAATTTCAAGAGGAATGCCAGGTACTCACAACCACGAATTATTATTTGAAACGCTTAAAAAAGCTAAGGCCGCTGAAAATTTTTTTATCCCCAGGTTTGATAAGTCGCTTATATCAGGCAGGGGGGATATAGCTAAAGATAGTACAACAATAAACAAACAACTACACTTTTTGATACTTGAAGGTTGGTGTATAAATATGCCCTCAAGAGAGGATAAATTTTTATCTTCAGTAAAAAAGAATGGGTACGTAAAAAGCATATTTAACAATATAGATCCTGGGCGCGAACACTTTAAATTAGTCCTAAAATATCTTAAAAAATACCAAAAAATATGGCATATTTTAGACAGTAAGACTTTTATATTTGCAAAGAATATCTCGTGGACAACAGATTGGCGCAAAGAACAGGAAAAAAAACTAGTAATGTCAAAGGGTCAAGGTATGAGTGACAAAGAAGTAAACCGATTTGTGAAACCTTTTATTCCTTTTAGTTATTTTATCTACAAGGAACTAGTTCGAAACAATAACGAAAATCATTGTTTAATAGAAGTTGGGCGTGATCATACCCCTAAGAGAATGTATATGCCATCCAAAAAACAAAATCTAAAATTTATATGAAGGCACTAATCACATCAGCAGGGCTTGGGTCTAGAATTCCTGAGCTTAAAAATACAAACAAGTCCTTGATAAAGATTGGTAATAAAACTTTAATTTCTCGCGCTATAGATTCGTTAAACAGCCGTGGCATAAATGACATATATGTGATTACCGGCCACAATGCAAAAAAAGTGGAAAAAGAGATTACCGATAGAGCAACTCCCATTTTCAACCCTTTTTACAAAACATCAGGCATAATCGTTTCTATGTGGCTTGCAAAACAATTTCTTGAAAAAGAAGACTTCATCTTCATGACCAACGACGTACTATTCGACCCAAGACTTATCGATAGGTGTCTTATGAGCAAAAAAGATATAGTCATACCCATAGAGAGAAAGGAGGGCTACACTAAGGAAGATTCTAAAGTTATAGTACGAAAAGGTATGATAATAAAAACGGGTAAGAATCTGCCACTATCAAAAACGAGTGGAGAATTTGGACATATGGCGGTGTTTAGTAAAAAAGGAGGCCAGCAGCTATTTAACAAGATAGAGTCATTTATTCTGGAGGAAAAAATAAATTCTTACTTAATGGATGTTTTCAACGCTTTAATCGAAGATGGGGTACACTTGTACCCCGTTGATATCACCGGCATCCCAAGAATAGAAATAGATTATATGATGGATTTAATAAGTGCACGAAAAAAAATATTTCCGCTAATAAAATGACATCCGAAAAAGATTTCATAATAGGAAGAAAAGACGCAAGGCCGGAAAAATACGTGGTGGTTAAATATAGATTTCAAACTCCTGGCAATTTTATAAATGCAGCGGTAGATTTATCAAAAGAACAAAGTTTCTCCTCTATCGAAGACCCTATAAAAGAAAAGGAGCTTATCAAAAGATTTGCAGCAAAAGTGATTTCAGACTCCGTAGTGGAAACAAATATCAAAAGAATTCCTGACATGCCCTCTTATATATATTCCCAAAAGGACGGACCATTTATAACGCGCGAAGTAGAACTTGCCTTTCCTATAGAGCTTTTTGGAGACAGTTTGGTGCTTCTTTTAGATACAGTAATAGGTGAAGTGCATAATATAGCTAAATTCACCGGTCTTAAGGTGTTAGATATAGAATTTCCTAGAAGCTGGAATAAAAAGTATGGCGGACCTGTATTCGGGATAGAAGGCATTAGAAAAATAGTTGGTAAAAAAAATGGCCCCCTGCTTATCAGCCCGGTTAAACCCTGTGTTGGCTTATCTCCCGATGAATTTGCTGGGCGTGTTAAACGATGTTTGATGGGGGGATTTGATGGCGTAAAAGACGATGAGCTGCTTCTTGACCCCCCTTATTGCCCATTCAAAGAGCGCGTAACCAAGACAATGAGAACGGTAAAAGAGGTTGAGAAAAAAACGGGGAGGAAAAAAATCTATTTCGCGCATGTGGGAGGAGATATTGATAAAATAGATGGTCTTGTTAAATTTGCGCTAAGCAAAGGTGTTGGGGGAATTATGTTCTCTCCTCTTGTCAATGGTATCGATATAATAAGAAAATACAAAGGTAAAGTTCCAATTATTGCTCACAATAATCTTACATATGGTATGTCTAGGCATCCATTAAATGGCGTATCTTTTCATTTGCTTATGAAAATTCAACGCCTTTGCGGAGCAGATATGGTAATTTGTCCCGCGCCTGATAGAAGTTTTTATGTCATGGATATAGAAACCCATAAGAAGAATGTACAGGCATGCACTATGGACAATGGGATGCGGAAAACTTTAGCCGGTCTTTCTGGATCACAAACCCCAGAAACATTATATAATCACTATAAAATTTTAGGACATGATGATTATGCCATATGTCCAGGAGCTGCGGTGTACGAACATCCCATGGGAATAGAGGCGGGTGCTACAAGTTTCGTTGAGGCAGTTGATGCGCTCAATAATGGTATCCTGCTTAAAAAATATGCAAAAAACCATGAGGCCTTACGAGTATCGATGAGTCACTTTGTAAAGAAAGGATGATTATGAAGCCAGAATTATTCTTAAGCTTAAGACAAAAAATCATTCTTGTCGGTGGGGATCATCATGCACGCGACCTTTCAGAAGTTGCTTATAAATATCTTAAGAAACAAGGTTTAAATGTAAAAATGGTAACCTATAATGAAAAACTCTATGATTACATACATCAGGCAAATCTAGTAGCAAAAAAGGTTAGCGCCAACCCCGGTAAATACTGTGGCATAGTGGGCTGCAACAATGGCTTCGGAGTGACGACTGTGTGTAATAAGTACCCGTCAGTATATGCCGTTAGATGCGACAACCAGCAACAGGCTAGAAAAGCTAGAATTATAAATTATAGCAATGTACTCACCTTTGGTGCCTCTTTTCAAAACGAACAAAAAATTAAAAAGATCATCGACCTCTGGCTTTGCACAGACTTTGAATTAAGCAAAAAAAACACAAGCAGATTGAAACGTTTATTCAAAATAGAACAGAAACTCAACAAAAGTTTCAGACATTAAATTAATGATTTCAATAATTTTTAGCAAGATAACAACTTTCTCAGAGATTCTTCTAGGTTGGATTATTTACCCACTCTCTTTCTTAACCCCACGCTCTGACAAAATATGGGTTTTCATAGGATGCCGACAAAGTAAAGAGCGAGAGCTCTTTGCTGACAATTCGAAATATATGTTTCTTTATGTAGCACAAAATATTCCAGATATTAGGACTATTTGGATAAGTGGCGACAACCAACTGCCAAAAGTTATTAGAGGATTGGGTTATAAAGCGTATTACATATACAGCCTCCAGGGTGTCTTTTACTCTCTGCGTGCTGGCTACACTTTCGTTGACGCGTTTGTGCAGTTTAGCAACTGGAAATTCTGTGGCAGTACGAAGGTTATCCAACTTTGGCACGGAAAAAGTATGAAGAAAACCGCTTATGCAAGTCCTTACAGTTTACCTGCCGCCAGCAGACTTATTTCACCCAACCTTTTTAAAAATTATGAGTATGTTATCGCTGCATCTGAATATGCGGGCAAAATGATATCCACTGTCTTTAGAATCCCCATGGAAAAAGTCTTAATTACCGGCTTGCCCAGACACGATGTGATGTTTAAAAAAATAAAAGGATCAGAAATCGACAGTGTTCCTGTCTTAGAGGATAAGGTCAAATCTCTTAAAAAAGCTGGGATAAATAAAATAGTTTCCTACGCACCAACATTCCGTCCTAATGCGACCAACCCATTATTTGAGAATCTTAAAAAAGGCATAGATACGTTCCAATTGGATTTAAAGATGTTGGATAGACTTTTCAGAAAGCAAAATTCTCATCTCTTCATCACACTTCATCCTAAATTTTCTTTGGATAATTACGGCACCGATGAAT
Organism: uncultured Candidatus Saccharibacteria bacterium; assembly: GCA_964648835.1. Lineage (GTDB taxonomy): Bacteria > Patescibacteriota > Minisyncoccia > Phycocordibacterales > Zambryskibacteraceae > UBA5004. The sequence continues at coordinate 39,102 of CAZYLR010000001.1, forward strand.
TCAGGAACATAACCTTTCTGCCATCTGGTTTCGATGTTTATCTTACTCTCCCACTTTTTGACGCGCTTATCACGGATTACTCAAGCTTATTCTCGGATTTCCTTCTGTTAGACAGACCAATGGTATTTTTAGTCTATGATTTGGAGAAATATAAGGTCGAAATGGGACTCTTTGACGACTTCGATGAAATGACGCCGGGTCCAAAAGTTTTCACCAACCAGGAACTCGTAGTCGAAGTGGAGAAAGTACTTGATGGTGTAGACGAATACAAAGAGAAACGTGGCAAAATACGCCAGATTTTCTATAAAAACCCTGATGGCCATTCGGCCCAAAGATTATCAAAAATTCTTGAAGATAAACTAGACACTAAATAGACTAGTATTTCTCATAATATTCCAGATACTCTTTTGCGGTTTTTTCCCAAGTCATTAAGGCGGCGAATTTTCTAGATTCCTCGCTCAATCCTTGCGCTAACTTTTCATCACTTATAATTTTGACGATAACATCACCAGTTGCGTCCACATCTTTAGCCAGTACAAGAAAGCCATTATTACCATTTAAAACAGCATCTTCAGCTGAACTATCTTTACTTCCTATCACTGGTAGTCCATGTGAAGCAGCTTCAAGATAAACCATGCCGAAACCTTCTACATCATTCGGCGTCTCTTGTGGCATCAGGAGAAAAAGCTTGGCTCTGGAATAGACAAAGTCCAACTCGTCAGGTTTAAGGTCAGAATAGAAAAAGACTTTGTCTTTTACATCCAACTTCACAATAAGATCCAGAAGTTCTTTTTTATAGTCATTGTCACTAGGAATGCCCACGATCACGTAACTTAATCCCGGGATTTTTTCCAGAGACCTGGCGAAGGCACTAATCGAGTATTCGTACCCCTTTCTCCTTTTTATATAACCGACTGTAAGAATATAGGGCTCGGGTATATCCGGGATTTCTGAATGTTTGCCCGTAAATTCCTGCCCCAGACCGAGATTAATTGTGTGAATATTCAAATTCGGCATTTTCTCTTTAATTCTCTTAGAAATGTAAGAACTTATGGCAAAAACTTGCCTGGCTTTTCTATAGCCGAACTTTAAAAGAAAGTTCCTTAGAAAACTGTTCGGCGTAAATATGGCTCCGCTTCCCACGCCCGTCACAAAGACGGGCCGGCCCGTACCGATAGTGGCTAAGACCGCCAGGAATCCGTATGGGAAACCATCGAGAGCATGGACTAGGTCATACTTCTTCAGTACGCGCCTGATCTTGAAAAAGTTTTTCAAGATATCTCTTCTGTTTACCGAAAGGACATGACTTTCCCCTTTATCCGCGCCACTATCAGAAACGAGAAAATCAATCTGCCAATCTAGCCTTAGTTTGAGCACGGCATCAGCCAGATTCCGAGAAAAAATTCCTGACCCGGTATTTTTTTTGATGTCATGAGTAAAGTAACAAATTTTCATTTCATTTCCTCGAATAACTTTTCCATCAATAACTTCAAACTATGGTCTTCCGCCCTAAAACTCTTAAGATCAGAATTTCTTACTTCCAGTTTGGCACCACAAGCAGCTGCTTCGATTATCGTCTTATCCATACTGCCAGCAGGTGTGAAGTTGGCGTAAATTTCGTACGTTTGATAAAGCTTGAGAGCCTCTTCTTGATTCACGGGCCCGATGAATTTGATCCTATCTGAAGCTGTTCTCCTCACGAGCTCTTCATACTTTTTATCTTTCGCCAGAGCCACGCCGGCGATAGTCGCTCTAAACTTGATATCAAGAGTATTGAACCACTCAACGAATTCAAGAACCTTCTTGACCGGAGCGATGCGGCCAAGAAACAGTACGGAGTTAGGAACTCTAGACACAGATGCATCCGGCTTGAAAAAATCCGTATCTATACCGACAGGCATAAGTGTTGTTTTTTTAAAGCGAGCGGTAAAGGAATGCGGGGAGGTACAAAAGACTTTGCCTGAAAGCAATACGGCTAGACAAGTCCATAGACCACCCTTAGCATGATTTCTCCACATTGATACCTTCTTGTGCAAAAGCTTCCAAAGTAATCCACCCAAAAGCACATACTCCTGATTCATGTGAACAAACACAACATCGTAGTTATTTCTCTCTTGCCAAATATATCTATAGAACCTGAAAATATATTTAAGTTTGGACTTATTTTGTTCCTTACCTAGAGACAATACTCTAACATTTATCGGTAAACGATGTTCTCTCATTTCAAGACAAATGACTGTTACCTTTTCGCAATGCTTAGCAAACTCCTCTATCCAGCGGTGAAAGAAACCCAAAACAGGGTCATTTCTATCAACTTTTTGGGTGATGACAAGGAGTCTCATTTTATGTTGGTGGCTATACTTGCCCAATCATCCTTGATCTGGGCCAGATAATCAGCCCTTGAGATAAGCTTTATGTCAAGCGTATGCTTCATATTCGTGCGCAGATTTTCACGCTTGTAATTATTTTCTATAAGATCAACCACTCCTTGGGCAAACAATTCTGGATTGCCAACAGGATAAATGAAAGCATCCTTACCATGTTCGAGTTCCTGTGCAATACCGACTGGCGTAGTAATAATTGGTAAACCATAGAGACCAGCCTCAATAAGTG
>CAZYLR010000002.1:0-38776 GCA_964648835.1 uncultured Candidatus Saccharibacteria bacterium
CCGAGGATGGCAAGTTCCGAGTTGAGGTGAAACAAGACGGCACTCTCCGTGTGAATATAGAGTCGGAAGATGATGACAATAATGATGAGGTGGAGGATCGTGTCAGTCGCTCAGATGATACGAATAATTCTAACGACGATAGCGACGATAACGATGACGACTCAGACTCTTCGGATGATGATTGAGTCTTATTCTTGCCCTGATTAATGGGCGAATTCAGAACTCTTGATTGGAGACATATTCAGCAGGAATTAGAATTTAGCGGTTTATTAAGTCAGCGTAGTGTTCTAGCATAAAGTTGTGATAGAACTTGTTGTCTGAAATATATTTGTAGACATTAGCAGTCTTATCTGTTGGTTCATTATTAAACTCGGCACATAACTTATCTATTTCCTGCTCATTTTCTGCCGATAGTCTGTATTCCTTGTTTGAGCCATTCTTGAACTGAAAGATAAAAATTATCTCCTCTGCTCCAATAACTTCATTCCAGAATCCGCTGTCTAGCTTGGCCTTAATCAGTTCAATGTATTGAGATAACTTTTCTTCTGGTATTTTCAAGGTTCTATCCCCATCAACCATTGTCTTCTCAATACTGATACCCAAATCTGTAAGATCTTGGTTCTCAATCTGGTTTGCTCCCATTAAATAGCTTAGATAGTGACTCATAGATTTTTATCTAAAACCCCTTTAGAATGATTTTCATACAATTAGTTTTTAATGAAATCCTGAGCTCCGCGGGTAGGATTCGAACCTACGACCAAGCGCTTAACAGGCGCCTGCGCTACCACTGCGCCACCGCGGAGCTCAGGATTTCATCTTAAATTTGAGCTCTACTTCACCCCGCCACGGCGGGGCAAGCTGAGCTATCGCGGAATATGAAGCACTTTATCATGAAATTTTGTATGTTAAAATAGGGGAGTGAAAACGTCTATCCGCTATAAACTAAATATTCAACTAGTCACCTTGATCTGTACTGTTGTGGCCTTAATTCTCGCTGGTTATGTAGCTTACGAGTATTGGCTTCTTAGCAATGAACTTAAGTTAACAGAAAAAGTGAGTTTAGAACAAAGAACTCAATTAGAAAAAGAATTAGAAGAAGTTGAAAAAGACAGACTTAATCTCTCGGAATTATCTAAATATCAGCAATCTATCATTGATTCATTCCAGGGCCAGATTAGTAGTATAGGCAATACTGTCGGTACGCTCGAGAAACTTGCCCAGACGGATAAGGAACTTCTCAAGAAGTATTCGAAAGTGTATTTCTTGAACGAGAATTACGTTCCCGCCAAACTTACCCAAGTAGAAGATATATATATATCGGAAAAAAATGGTGGCAACCTTCTGATCCACGCCGATGTCTGGCCATTTCTTAAAAGGCTTTTAGAAGATGCACGATTGAGGGACACAGAGTTGCTCGTTGCTTCCGCCTTTCGTTCTTTCGATACTCAAGCGTCTCTGAAGTCTGAATACAAGGTTATCTATGGAGCCGGTACGGCTAATCAGTTTTCTGCCGACCAAGGATACTCTGAACATCAACTAGGTACTTCCATGGATTTCACCACGGCGTCTGTAGGGGGCATATTCTCGAAGTTTAAATCAGACCCTGCTTACCAGTGGCTAAAAGATAATGCCCATAAGTATGGCTTCGTACTTTCTTATCCGGAAGGAAATACTTATTATAAATTCGAGCCCTGGCACTGGAGATTTGTCGGTGTCTCACTGGCAGAATTTCTCCACAAAGAAAATAAATATTTCTATGACCTCGACCAGCGCGAGATAGACACTTATCTTATAAAGTTATTCGAATAATCCATATGAAAATAAATATCAAGGCGACTAGCATAGAACTTACCCAAGCCATTTCGGATTACGTGTATAAAAAAATTTCTTCAATTGAAAAATATCTTGATAAAAGTAACACAGACATCATCGCTCAAGTGGAAGTGGGCAGGAGTACGCGCCACCACAAGACCGGCAATATCTTCCGCGCGGAAGTGCATATAACCGGTGTGGGCTTGGATTTATATGCTGTCTCCGAGATGGAAGACCTATATGCGGCTATCGATGTTGTCAAAGATGAGATAGTACACAACGTAGTACAATCGAAAGGCAAGCGACAGACGCTTGCTAAGAAAGGCGCCGGAATGATGAAAAATATTATGAAGGGTTTAAATTTCTTTAAGAAAAAGAACTAAGCATTACCTCTTAAAAAATCTTGCCAGTCCATTTCTCTCTTACCGGCTGGAATAACACGGGTGGGGGAGAATTGGCCATCTTTAATTACAGCATCTTTAATTATTACCCGAGTCTCTTGGCCCGTCTTCTTTTTGAAAAACATATAAGCGCCTGGCCAAGTGCTGTACGCCAAAACTTTTTTTAGATTGAGCTCGGCCGGGTCATTGAGATTCAAAAGACCGTCCTCTTTTTTAATTAGTTTAGTGTAACTAGCCTTGGCATCATTTTGGGGCGCTTCCTCTATTTCACCACTTACCCACTTCGGAAGCAATGCTCCGAGTATCTTGCCGCTGGCTCGTCCGAGTTTCTCCTCCACCACATGGTAATGGTCTGGCCAAGGAGTGATAAGGACTTTTGCCCGTGCGAGTATCGGTCCATGGTCCACCTTCTCGTCCATCCTTATTATCGTGATGCCCAGCTCCTCTTCTTCAAGAATTGCGCCTTGAATTGGCGCCGGGCCGCGCAGTCGTGGCAGGAGCGAAGGATGAACGTTAAGAGTCTTATATCCCGGCAGTTCAATTAATTCTTTCCGCAAAATTTTGCCGAAGGATGCCACCACGAATACGTCCGCTTGGATATTCTTCAATTCTTCTATCGGTAGAGGATCCCTAGCCGAGGTGATGTTAAGCGCGGGAGAAAAACCTGCGAGTTCAAGTTCTTCGAGCACATAGCGAGAGAACTGAGAGCTACCGAAAAAGACGAACTTGATATTTTTTGCCGGGGGTATCTCTCGAAGATTTTCGGCTTTGTCGATAAAGAGAATACCGTCCAGATGATCCATCTCGTGTTGGAAGATTTGAGCCAAGAGCCCTGATGCCCCTCTTTCGAACTGTTTGCCGGTCTCGCCATACGCCCTGATGGTCACTTTCTCGCTCCTTTTAACCTGTCCATATAGCCAGCGGATAGATAAACAGCCCTCTTCCACTTTCTTTTTTTTCTTCGAGGCCTTGATTATCTCCGGATTGATAAAGACTAGATCTTTTGTCTTCGTGATTTTCTTGCTTACTACAAATATCCGCAGACTCTCTCCGATTTGCGGCGCGGCGATAGCCGCGCCGTCTTCTTCGGCATGGAGTGCCTCTCTCATTCTATACAAAATATCTCGAATCTTCTTTGATCCAATACTTTTAATAGGCACAGACTTTGCCTTCTCTCTCAATAAGGGGGCATTTCTCTCTAAAATTTCAGTTTTTATCATTTCGTATTTTAAGGCTGCCAAAAAAACAGCGTGAGAAGTTTGAGCTCTGGGAGCACCTTTTCAAAAAGAAAGCCAGGTCTTGAAGAGAGAGATGGGAGGTTTTTATGGCCACCGCTCTCATGGGTAATTCTTTCATATCCGCGGCCTTCCTTTCGGCATTGATTCGCCTATGGAATTCGTCGAGCATCTTCAGGCGTGGATGCTTGAAGAGCCCTTTAACATTGCGATTTTTTAGATTTTCGTCAATAGATTTCATCCTAATATAGAACTATAGTATCATAGCGTTAATGATGGCGAAAAAACTTGGTATAGATCTCGGTACCACTAATACGCTGGTATTCGTGCCAGGTAGGGGTATTGTTTTAAATGAACCTTCGGTCGTCGCGGTTTCCGAAGACAATAAAATTCTTGCCATCGGCGCGGAGGCTAAGATTATGATTGGTCGAACACCTGAAGGCATTTCTGCCTACCGGCCGATGAAGGATGGAGTGATCGCAGACTATCGAGTGACGGAAGCAATGCTTCGTTACTATATAAACAAAGCACTCGGGAAATGGAACATCTTCAAGCCCGATGTCTTGATCTCGGTACCGGCAGGGGTGACCTCTACCGAAAGACGGGCAGTGGTCGAAGCGGCTATCAAAGCAGGAGCTAGGAATGCTTATGTGGTCAAGGAACCGATTCTCGCCGCCATCGGCGCCGGTATTCCTATCCAGGAAGCGGCTGGTCACATGATTGTAGATATCGGTGGTGGAACCACGGACGTGGCGGTTATCGCTCTCGGAGGCATTGTTGCTTCTACTTCTGTCAAAGTGGCCGGCAACAAAATTGATGCCGCCATAGCCGACTATATCAAGAAAAATTTTAATTTGGTTATCGGAGACAAGACAGCCGAAGATATCAAGATTACCATTGGTTCCGCCACACCGATTGACGACGAACTTGTCATGGCGGTGAAGGGTAGGGATTTCGTACTCGGCCTACCTCGCACTATCGAAGTCAAGACCAATGAAGTAGTCAAGGCGATATCAAAAGAGTTGCGCGAGATGATTAAGGCGGTTAAAGAGGTACTTCAAGAAACTCCGCCGGAGCTCTCCTCCGACATCATCGACCGGGGGATTATTATGACCGGCGGTTCCTCCCAGTTGCGCAATTTCCCGGAACTCATGATGCGTCGTACCGGCGTAAAGGCTGTCATGGCCAAAGATGCCTACTTTTGTGTGGCCAAAGGCACTGGCGTAGCGCTGGAGCATCTCGATATGTACAAAAAGAGCATAATTGCAAAGAGGTAGTGGCTATAAAATTTTCTGTAGAAAAAGAGCTTGAGGGAAAGCTCGGCAGAGCAGGAATATTAGAGACATCCCACGGAGTGATACATACTCCAGCTTTTGTGACGGTCGGAACTAAAGCATCTGTCAAAGCGCTTACTCCTGAACAAGTTAAAAGTTTGGGTGCGGAAGTAGTATTAGCCAATACTTATCATCTTTATCTTGAGCCGGGTGCGGAACGTATAAAAAGTTTTGGCGGGTTACACAAGTTTATGAATTGGAGCGGTCCTTTGATGACTGACTCGGGTGGCTTTCAAGTCTTTTCTCTTGGTGCCGCGTACGGTAAAGAGTTATCAAAGATTACTAAGATTGCCGACCCTTCCCAGATGATTACCGAAAGGTCTCTAGATTCTGAAGTGCCGCGCCTTGCAACTATTGGCGCCGATGGCGTCTCATTTCGTTCCCATATCGATGGTTCTCTTCACTACATCACGCCGGAAAAATCAATTGAGATACAGCATAATCTCGGCGCCGATATCATTTTTGCCTTCGACGAATGCACTTCCCCGGCAGAAAGTTTTCGTTACCAGGAGGAAGCTTTAGAGCGTACGCATCGCTGGGCCAAGCGTTCCCTCGATTATCATCATTCCAATGTTCTCAAGAACATTGGAATGAAAAAGCAGGCATTGTTCGGTATTGTGCAGGGTGGTAGGGAAGAATCACTCCGCAAGAGGTCGGCAGAATTTATTGGCAGGCTAGATTTTGACGGCTTCGGCATAGGTGGTTCATTCGCAAAAGAAGATATGGAGACCGTGGTGAGGTGGGTCAATGAAATATTGCCGAAAGAGAAGCCAAGACATCTTCTTGGTATCGGCGAGCCGGAAGACTTATTTATGGGAGTGGAAAATGGTGTGGACCTCTTCGACTGCGTGGCTCCGACAAGAAATGGTCGTGGTGGTACCTTATACACTTCGAAAGGAAAAATAAATATTAGGAACGCAGAATTCAGAGAAGATACTAAGCCAGTGGATGAAGAATGTGGGTGCGAAGTGTGTCAAAAATATTCTCGCGCGTATCTTTGTCATCTCTACCGCGCGCATGAAATGCTCGGTGGCACGCTCGGCTCGATGCATAATCTCTATTTCATTATCAACCTTGTCAAACGCATGCGTGACAGTATTCTCAACGATACTTTTGCCGAATTTAAAAAATCTTTTTTAGAAAAGTATTCATAAAAAGTCGAGAGCCCGCCTAGTTGCAATAGCAACTAGGCGGGCTCTGAGAACATCTCAGGACGGGCTCGGATTACAACAACCTTCTGTTTCGAGTCGCCGAAGCGAAACTCCAGCTCCGGATCCCACTTATTTTCTGGGACGAAAAGCTTCGCCCGGCCGACAGTCGGCACATGAAGCACCGCATTACCGACCTCCAGGTTGAGACGTGTCTGCCTTCTTGCGAACTTCGAGAGGAGCTTGCCGCTCTTGACCTCGTAGAGCCAGAGGGCAATGCCCAGACCGGGTATATCCACATGATCCGGGACAACTCCCATTTTATCCGGTCGGTACTCCAGAAGTCCCAGACCTATAAGCCAAGAGCATTTGTACGTTCGACAGGCCTGTGGACGCTTGGAGTAAACACGACATCCTGAACCAACGTCGCAGTGAAAGCAAATGGTACCACTAGGTTTCTTGAGCTCGGCGACGCCGTGCGTTTTGCAACAAGCCGTGCATCCTCCACAGGTACGTTCTTCGAGCATATTTACCACCCCCTTTCCGAACAGGATCTTACGTCATTTTTAAATAAAGAACAAGACATTTAAAATGGCGAAATACCTAAAAGAGTTATAATCTATGTTTCTTATGGGAATCTTTAAGATCAAAAGAGAGTTCAAACCGGCGGGGGATCAGCCCAAAGCCATAAGGGAACTCTTAGATGGCCTCAAGAAGGGCCTGCGGTACCAGACTCTTTTAGGCGTGACTGGCTCGGGCAAAACTTTTACTGTTGCTAATGTGATAGACAAAATCGGCAAGCCGACGCTTGTGATTGCGCACAACAAGACTTTGGCGGCACAACTGGCGCAAGAGTATCGAGAATTTTTTCCCAACAATGCGGTGCATTATTTCGTTTCCTATTATGATTATTACCAGCCGGAGGCTTATATGCCTGTAACAGATACTTACATTGAGAAAGAAGCGATGATCAATGAGGAGATAGAACGCTTGCGCCACGCTTCCACACAAGCACTTCTAACTCGTAAAGACGTCATCATCGTCGCTTCAGTCTCTTGTATCTATGGTCTCGGTAATCCGGAGGAATATGAGAAAGTAAACCTCAAGTTGGAATTTGCCCAATACATTTCTCGCTCGGATCTTATACGCGATCTTATAAATATTCATTTCACACGTACGAATTCTGATGTGAATCCGGGCACTTTTCGAGCACTTGGAAATACTGTGGAAATTATGCCGGTTTCTGAGCGCATGATCTACAGAATTGAAATTGATAATGAGAGGATTCAGAAAATCCAGAAAATAGATGACGTCTCTCGCGCTGTCCTCAAAGAGCTTCAAGTTTTCTACCTCTTCCCAGCGAAACATTTCATCACCGCCGATGATTCTGCCAAACGCGCGCTTACAAGCATTAAACTAGAGCTCGAAGAGAGATTAGAGGAGCTCAAGAGAGCGGGCAAACTCCTCGAGGCCGAGAGACTTAAACGTCGCACTAGCTATGACCTAGCCATGATTCGCGAGGTTGGCTACACCAACGGTATTGAAAATTATTCGAGACATTTCTCTGGTAAATCTGCCGGCGAGGCGCCTTATACTCTGCTCGACTATTTCCCCAAGAAACCAGATGGTAGCCCTAATTTTCTGACTATTATAGATGAGTCCCATGTGACCGTGCCGCAAATCGGTGGCATGTACGCTGGAGATAAGTCTCGCAAAGATGTTTTGATCGAACACGGTTTCCGCCTACCGTCTGCTCGAGACAATAGGCCACTGCGGTTTGAAGAATTTGAAGAGCGCATTGGACAAGTAATCTTTACTTCCGCAACGCCATCTAAGTACGAAAAAGAACATAGTGAACAAATCATAGAACAAGTTATTCGTCCCACCGGACTGGTTGACCCAGAAGTTTCGGTTAAACCAATTCAATCGAGAGGAACTTACAAAGGTCAAATTCTTGATTTCATAGTAGAAGCCGAAAAGGCGATAGAAAAAGGCGGGCGTGTGATTGCTACTACGCTGACTAAAAAGATGGCGGAAGATTTGTCGGAGTTTTTGAAAGACAAAAATATTAAAGCGCGATATCTGCATAGTGAAATAAAAACTTTAGAACGTATCGAGATTCTCACAGACTTCCGTCGCGGAGAGTTCGACTGTCTAGTAGGAGTGAATCTCTTGAGAGAAGGTTTGGATTTGCCAGAGGTCACTCTGATAGGGATTTTAGACGCGGACAAAGAAGGCTTTTTGCGTTCTGACACTTCTCTCATTCAGATTATTGGGCGGGCGGCACGCAATGTGGAGGGTAGAGTAATTCTCTACGCCGATATTGTCACCGGTTCAATGGAGCGAGCCATAGGCGAGACCTCGCGCCGTCGTACTCTTCAAACCGCTCACAACAAGTCGCATGGCATCACCCCCAAAACAATTATCAAGAAGATTAAAGATATTACGGATACCCTCGAGCGTGAACACCGATCCGCAGTTAATCTGTTGCTCGAGACGGACGAGAAATTTTTTACCAAAAGTCCGAAGAAATTGATTAAAAATAAGAAAAAAGAAATGGAAGAAGCGGTGCGCGATCTTGACTTCGAATCGGCCGCCATTCTGCGAGATGAGATAAAGGCACTTGAAGGACGTTTGTGATACCATAGTATCCTCACCCTATGGGTTGACTCGGGGTGTATTTCGTATATGGATAAAAAAGATTCAAAGGAGGATTTAATTATCGTCAAAGGTGCGCGGACGCATAATCTTAAAAATATTACGGTTGAGATGCCGCGTAATAAAATGATTGTTTTTACTGGTCTTTCCGGTTCCGGCAAGTCGTCACTTGCTTTCGACACTATCTTCGCCGAGGGACAAAGGCGCTACGTAGAGTCACTTTCCTCCTATGCTAGGCAGTTCTTACGCCAGATGCAGAAGCCTGATGTAGATGAGATTATCGGTCTCTCACCAGCTATTTCCATAGATCAGAAGTCCCGTTCGAACAACCCTCGTTCGACGGTGGCGACCATCACCGAAATTTACGACTATCTCCGTATTCTCTACGCGCGTATTGGTCGACCGCATTGTTTGGTTTGCGGTAATGAAATAAAGAAGCTCTCAAACGAAGAAATTAAGAATTTCGTATTGGAAAAAATTGCCGAAAAGAGAGAATTATTTCCGAAAAGTCAGATTGAAATTTTCTCTCCCATTGTTCGAGGTAGGAAAGGTGAATATTACCAGCTTCTCTATGACCTGTTAGGCAGGGGTTACAGCTATGTGCTGGTGGACGGAGTACGGAAGTCACTTCGGGAGAGAATTATTTTGACCAAGACCAAGAAACATGAAATCTCGGTACTGGTGGATTCCTTGAGTCTTGCTGAATTCAAAACGGATGAAAAAAATGCCAATGAGCGTCTGGCGGAGGCGATAGAAAAGGCCATTGGTGAATCGGAGGGGCTTTTGGTGGTTAGATTTAAAGATATGTCTCCCGCTTCGCATAAAGCTACGCAGGATGCTGAAAGCAAGAATGAGTTTTTGCTATCAGCAAAATGGGCATGTCCTAAAGACGGTTTCTCTTTCCCAGAGATAGAACCGCGCCTTTTTTCTTTCAATTCTCCCTATGGCGCTTGCCCTGATTGTAATGGTCTCGGTACCAAGTATTTTTTCGGTACTGAACCGTGTGAACGCTGTAAGGGCAATCGTCTCCGACAAGAGGCTTTGAGTGTGTTAATCGGAGGTAATAATATTGTTGAACTGACGTCGCTTTCTATCAAAGATTGCGATGAATTTTTTAAAAAGCTTAAATTAACTATCCGTGAGAAAAATATTTCTAAAGTAGTGACAAAGGAAATAGAAGCGCGGCTCTCTTTCATGAATGACGTCGGTATCGAATATCTCTCGCTTGATCGCAGGGCCCACACACTCTCTGGCGGGGAAGCTCAGCGTATTCGCCTGGCTAGTCAACTCGGCTCCGGTCTAGTTGGCGCGCTCTATGTACTCGACGAGCCGACCATTGGTCTCCATGCTCGGGACAATGCTCGTCTCATCAAGACACTTCTTAATCTACGCGACCTGGGTAACACTATTATCGTGGTCGAACATGATGAAGAGACCATTTATTCTTCCGATTTTCTGGTCGATATCGGTCCGGGAGCAGGTATTCATGGCGGGAAAGTGGTTGTGACTGGAGATCTCAGCGAACTTTTGCTTAAAAAAGCGAATGAAAGCAAATCTCTGACTCTTGCTTATCTGCGCGGTGAGAAAAATATCGAGACACCAAAGAAGCGCAGAAGCGGAGAGAAAGGCAAAATTGCTATCCGGGCAGGTAAAATTTTCAATATTAAGCATCTCAATGTTGACATTCCGCTTGGCCGATTGGTGGCGGTTACCGGTGTCTCCGGTTCTGGCAAGTCCTCTTTTATCTATGAAATTCTTCACAAGAATCTCCAAGCTCGACTTGACCGACGTTACCGGAGCGCCGAGACTCATAACTGCCAATCTTTTACTGGTTCGGAATATCTAGGTCGCTCAATCTTGATAGACCAATCACCAATCGGCCGGACTCCGCGTTCCAATCCCGCTACTTACACTGGGGCTTTTACCTTCATCCGTGAACTTTTCGCCGAAACATCAGAGGCCCGGGCGCGCGGTTGGAGAGCGAATAGATTTTCTTTCAATGTTAAGGGTGGTCGATGCGAAACTTGTCAGGGTAATGGCATGATTGAAGTAGAAATGCACTTTTTGCCAACGGTTTACGTCCCGTGCGATGTCTGTAACGGCAAGCGCTTTATGAAGGAAACTTTCGAGATAAAATATAACAAAAAGAATATCTACGACATTCTCGAGATGACTGTTGAAGAAGCACTTACGTTTTTTGAAGACATTCCGGCCATTTTTGATAGATTGAAAAGTTTAAACGACGTCGGTCTTGGCTATCTTTGCCTTGGCCAGTCCGCCACCACACTCTCCGGTGGGGAAGCGCAGAGAGTCAAAATTGCTTCCGAACTCTACCGCCCACACTTACAGAAGACTATCTATCTCCTCGACGAGCCGACTATTGGTCTCCACTACGAAGATGTAAAAAAGTTGATTGAAATTCTACAGAAGCTGGTGGACAAGGGCAACACCGTGGTGGTCATCGAGCACAACCTCGATTTTATAAAAAGTGCTGACCATGTGCTCGACATCGGCCCAGAGGCCTGTGATGATGGAGGTAAACTGGTGGCTCAAGGTACTCCAGAAGAAGTGGCAAATACTGACACGCATACTGGCAGATACTTAAAGAAAACTTTGCGTAAGAAGTGAGAATCAAAATGGCGCCGCGGGACAAGCCCCGCGGCGCCACAGTCTCGTCACCTCATGTGCTGAAGATCTCGTCCACTCGCGACTTGGTCATGGATGGTTGTTGACAGATGGAGCACGTCCCGACCTGATATCCGCGGTACTCCTCCCGTCCTTTATGCTTGCACTGATCCTGTACTGCGTCGAGTGCAATCTTGAGGCTGGATATTTCTGCTTCGTGTCCCCTGATCTGTATTGTCAGTAGCACAGCCAGATCTCGGGTCTCTTCGGTCGTCCACCGTGTCGACCAAAGCCTTTCTTGGGTCGTGACCCGCTTCATTTGGGATCCTCCTTGTCTCGTTGTTTTGCATTGTACAACCTGTCTGACTCGAATACTATACTCACTATATGGATAGTCAAGATCTAAAAAGATTTACCTTGCCCGATGCGCCAGGGATCTATTTCTTCAAAAATGGTCCTAAGATTCTCTACATCGGCAAGGCGACGAGTCTCAAAGATAGGGTTAAGAGTTACTTCGCCCGTGATATTCTCATGACGAGAAGTCCCTTGATAGTCAAGATGCTTGCAGAAGCAAAAAAGATTGAGTTCATAGAAACAGATTCAGTACTTGAAGCATTGATTCTCGAAGCCAATGAGATTAAAAAACATCAACCATTCTATAATTCTAGAGAGAAGGATGATAAAAGTTATAATTATGTCACAATAACGCGAGAAGATTTCCCGAAGGTAATAGTCACGCGCGGTTATGGAACGTATGGCCCGTTTCCTTACGGAGGAGGGTTGAAGGAGGCGCTCAAAATTATCCGGAAAATTTTCCCATTCAGAGATAAATGTCTATTAGGAAAAGGCCGCCCGTGTTTCAATGCGCAGCTTGGTCTATGCCCCGGACCATGCGCTGGATGGATATCGAAAAAGAATTATAGAAAAATTATCTACCATCTCAGACTTTTCTTTGAAGCTAAGAAACCTCAACTTATAAAATCTCTTGAGAAAGAGATGAAATTATTTGCCAGAGAACAAAAATTTGAAGATGCCGAAAAGGTCAAAAGACAAATCTTTTCTCTGAAACATATCCAAGACATTGCGCTTATCAAAGAACAATATCAGAGCCCCTCGACTACGCTCGGGGCGATTCGCTCAACGCGAATCGAGGCATATGATATTGCTCACATGTCTGGCACGAATGTGGTTGCTGTGATGACGGTAGTTTTAGACGGAGAATTGGCAAAGAGTCAGTATAGAAAGTTTAAAATTCGGCTTGATAGCAATGACGATATTCTCAGCTTGAAAGAAGTGCTTACAAGAAGGCTTGCTCATCCGGAGTGGAGATTTCCCAATCTCATTGTGGTGGATGGCGGCAGGGGGCAGTTGAATGCCGCCAGAGAAGTTCTTAAAAAAGTTGGTTTGGATATCGCTGTGGCATCTGTAGTCAAAGATGAGAAACACAAAGCCCGAGAGATTCTAGGTAAAAATGTGCAAAATTCGCTTTTGCACAAAGCAATATTTTTGGCAAATGCTGAGGCTCATCGTTTCGCAATCGGTTTCCACCGCAGGCTTCGTGGCAAAGAATTTCGTATCTAGTGCTATAATTTTGTTATGGCAATTTTTTCTCCACATACTCGGGTGGCAGTAATCCGGGGAGGGCAGTCTAGCGGCTATGATGATTCCCTTAAGACGGGCGAACACATCCTTTCAGCCTTGCGGGATATGTCGGAGACCTACGAACCATTAGATATTTTTATCTCCAAAGATGGCGAATGGCACCGCGGAGGGTTGGTACATGAGCCACATCGCGCTCTAGAGTATGTGGATATAGTTTGGAATGCGCTTCATGGCTTGTACGGAGAAGATGGCCAAGTACAGAGGATTCTTGAGAGTTTGCAAATTCCTTTCACCGGCTCGAGCGCCGTAGCCTCGGCACTTGCCATGAACAAAGATATGGCCAAACGTCTATACCAAGAGCATTCTCTCTTAACTCCCGCGCACGAACTTATTACCGAAGATAACTTGAACGAAGATCGACTGATTGACATTTTCAGAAGCTATCTTCCTCCGATGGTAGTCAAGCCTACCCGTCGATCTGGTATGTCTCTAGTACATACCTTCGATGAGCTCAAACAATCAATCAAGGAAGCTTTCTCTCACTCGCCACGAGTGTTAGTTGAGGAGTTTATCAAAGGTGACGAGATATCTTGTACTGTGATTGAGGGCGCTAAGGGGGAAAAATTTTACGCTCTTCTGCCATCGAGCAAATTTGAATTGAAATTAGCAGTAGAAGAAAATAAGCAGATAGAAAGGATGGCGAGGCAGGCACATGAAGTGCTTGGACTCTCCCACTACTCCAGTTCTAACTTCATCATTACGCCTCGAAAGAAGATTTATATATTGAAAACTAACTCATTGCCGGCGCTTCATAAAGATTCTTTGACGCATGGCTCACTTCACGCTGATGGTTGGCATCCTCGCGACTTCGTCAGCCATGTGCTAAAGCTTGCGATATAAATACAATCTATATGTTTGACAGAGCGCGTTGAATTTAGATACACTCTACAATAGAATCTCGGCGGGGGAAAACGGTGAACTCTTCGAGAGAGCGGGGGAAAAATGACGGCCGTCCTGAACAGGAGCGTCGTTTCGCCAGGAGTCGTTTGCATTGCGTGTTATACCATGCTTGGGTCCGCCGAGGAGTCGGTGCGGGGTGTGCGCGACCACAAGGAGGGGCCGCTTCACCACTTCTGCGCCACACCGGCGGAGAGGCGGGTGAATTCCGCAAGAGCTTCTCGGTTTCACTTGATCTTGATGAACGGCAACGGGAACGGCGCTTCAGCGAACCCGAACCAGTAGATGTAACACGGGCCGTAGACACTTCGACGAAGGGAGGATAGAGTAGTAAAGCGAAATGGCTCGTCGCACCCCCGCCGAGCCAGAGGCAGCTGCCCAAGTACAAGGCCGCTGTCGACCCCGGGGAGGACATCCACTCCTCGGGGCTTTCTTTTTCGGCAATTTCCTGTTTGGTGGACCTAGCGAGAATCGCACTCGCGACTCGTCCATGCCATGGACGCGTGTTACTACTATACCATAGGCCCTTTTTCCATATTTTAATTGATTTTTTGGTTTCTGTCCTCTATACTTTCGTTTTATTAGGCCCTTAGCTTAGTTGTCCCGATTTTTCATAACCTAAGGTTATAGGAAAATCGAGGATCCGCGTCCACGATTCGTAACGAATCAGGACGGGAGTAGAGCGCCTCATTTGTTCCGATTATGATTTTAAATGTTTTATACATATATACTGCAATCAGATAATAATTCGTTTTATATCGGGAGTTGCAAAAATATTCCTAAGCGGTTGCTGTTGCATAATAAACTAAAAGTTAGATCAACAAAGCGGTATGCGCCTTGGCAACTAGTATATTTTGAAGTCTATGAAAAATTGAGCGATGCTCGACATAGAGAGAAGCAGATAAAATCATGGAAGAAGCGAGAAAAAGTTGCAAAATTGGTAAAAACATTTAAAATTGCATAATCGAGAATCCTCGAAAACAAAGGTGGGCCCTTAGCTCATCTGGCTAGAGCGCCTCATTTGCAATGAGGAGGTGGCAGGTTCGAGTCCTGTAGGGTCCACCTTTGTTTTCGGGACAATGCTGAAAGTTCTATCTGGTGGGAAATTATGAACCTTGAACGAAACTATTTTGAGGGAAACTGACTCGCCTCCGCTTGGTTCGACCAAGCTCACCACAAGTCTCTCCGGCGGGACGCTCAGGCGCGGCGGAAGGAATGGAATTAATTGTATCTACTTATCCATATGAATGTTTATGTATGATTATTAAACTTAGGAGACTAATCGTAAATTTTTCTAGTTAAAAACTAAGTGCAAAAATAGGCCTATATATCGATCTATATATCTCTCAATACTCTTTACATTCTTTGCTATGGTGGTAGTTGGAAGTATGTTAAAATTATTTAGAGGACCGAACATAAAATATTATGATAAAATATTTCACGAGTTATAAACAAATTCTACTCCTTGCTTTCTTTTTCTTTGTTCTATTTGGGGGTTATTTTTTGACTGCAGAGGCACAAGTGGTTGCTCCAAAAGGGCTCTATTTTCTTGAAATCACTTCTCCGAGAGATTCTCCTTTTGGCAGCTACAAAAGGTATCACGATTTTCATAAAATAAATGGAACCTATTTTATTCAGGCTTGGCTTTTCACTCCACCTGGCGGCACCATACCTTGCTATCCGGGTAGAACCGATTGTCCAGTAAACAAAAGACTTAACCCATGGCCAACAATATGGCTCACCCTGGATGGCGTTAGAATCACTGGCCCGATAAATGCGCCTCCTTATCAGACTTCTCTGAATACAAGACTCTATGAGGATGGAAGCCATGTTGTGGGCGCAGATGTCATAGCGAATGATGGATCTGACATACAGGTGGTTGCAGCTACAGTCACCATAGACAATACAATAGGTGGCAGAACAGGACCTCAAAGGGTAGCAGCCTGCCCGGTTAAGTATGATTTGGAAAAAGGATTAAGACCCGGCTGTGACTGGTCCACTTATCCTGGCAGTTATCCGGGGCTTTCAGGCTTTCCTCTTCCAGATACAAGGCCAGGAACGCTATATACTTCGCTTGTCTCTTCAAAAGATTTGTGGGTAGAAAGAATGACCACGACAGGAAATTTTCTTTACAAATTCTATGAAACTCCCGGAAACCATATAACAATCTTGCCCAGGCAAAGATATGCCCATGCAGACCTGAATTATCCATTAATTCCATTAGTCGACGGGCCTAGAAACGTAAATCAGGAAGGTTACCTTGTAGGCGGATATGTTGACAAAACCAACGGCGACTTATATGCCATTGCCACCCAAGGTAATTTCGTACAGATAACAACTAGAGGGGACATAATAACCCATGCGGGCCAAAGATTGAAATTAGGAGTTAATCCATATTTTTGGAATTCAGGGTTCGTTAATTTGTTTGGTTCGTCCGGTCCTCCATTCGCCGGCAGCAGAAGTGAGATAATCGGCAATTTTGTGGATGGGCCGAAAGGCTTGAAAGAGCCATGGGACGTTGTGCAAGATCCTTTAGATCCTACAGGCAAAACAGCTTACATTTCTGATACGTTGAATCACAGAATTGTAAAAGTAGATATGAAGACTTTGCCGGCAACAGTAACCACATATGCGGGTAGCTTAATAAAGACAAGAGGTTACAAAGATGGCGTTGGAACGGAAGCACTATTCAACGAGCCTTGGGGGCTTGCAATTGATGCAAGCGGCAATCTTTACGTTACTGACAGATTGAATCACGCTTTGAGAAAGATAGATACAAGCAGAAAAGTCACAACTATTATAAAATCTGCAAAAAATCCTGGAAACGCAGGAATTACAGACAACTACAGAACGGTTGGAACATCGGGCTTGTCTTTGGCAGCAAGACAATCTATGTACATGATAAATGGCAATTTGAGTAGCGCCTCATTAATATTTCCTGAAGGGCTTGAATTTAATTCTGAGGGAAAACTGATTGTTGCAGAGAATTTCATGATGACTCTGAGAAAAATTGATCTGGCAACCAACAACATTAGCGCCATGGGCACGATACCATCGGCAAATGATGCAAATCTGAAAAATATCAATATAAACATCGATACAGAAGGCACATGCGGTCCCAAAGATGATATTTTAATTGCTACATTTGCGCAAACAGGACCCTGGAGATTGAATGCCAATGGCGGGTACAGGGGAAATTTGTTCACTATTAGCAATAAAATAGAATTGCCGACAGGAAGGGCCAATACGATGGTTGATGTTCAGTATCCTTGGCTTGCTATTTGCGGAAACGGCGCAATATGGACGAATGGAGCAGCAACCCAGGGTGTTTTCAGAACAACGCTTGCAAAAACAACCGATCCTGTTATGTCAGCCAGCGATATTGGAAGATATAGTTCAGGGAGACAGATTTACAAATCAGGAGGTTTGAGTACCTTTCCACCAAGGCCTTCGTTTGAATTAACGCATGGAGTAGACGGGATAAATCATAACGGCAATTTTCCGTCATTTGATGAACTAAACAGCGCAAGCGATGATGAACTGAAAACACAGATACAAGCAGGATGGGGAAGCTCAACAGGCCCGAGGCCGGAGATAAGCGGCAGAGACTTGGACAACCTGATCTTTTATATAAGATGGAACTGCGTGCCTTGCATAAGATCGGGCAACATCAGAGCTACTCCTTTGCCGGGCGATATAACAGCGCCAATAATAAGTGGCATTACGATTGAAGAAAGAGCACTTACAAGCGCCAAAATAAAATGGACAACAAGTGAGCCGACAGTCGGATTTATAAAATTCTGGCGGACTGCGCCACATGGGGGATTCTCCAATGTCGAAGATAGTTATAAAACTAATCATGAAGTTACAGTAACAGGATTGTCGCCCGGCATTACTTATTTCTATACGATACGATCCAAAGATGAGCCGGGCAATCAGGCTGTAAGTTCGGTTCTGGTTTTTACCACCATCAATGACGGCAGTACTGATACAGTTAAACCCTCCGTGACAATTACAAATCCGATAAACGATTCCACCGTGACAGGAACAATAACGATTTCAGCAGTAGCCAGCGATGACAAAGGTGTTGCGGGCGTGCAATTTCAAGTAGATGGTGTAAATTTCGGCAGCGAAGATCAAACAGCGCCATATTCTGTTTCGTGGGATACTGCAACAGCACTGGCTGGTATACACAGGATAAATGCGATTGCAAGAGATGCGGCGGGTAATACAGCGGGTGCAATACCCGTCTTTGTAAAAATTAATGTGATTTCCCCATCAACACTAATCAAAGCTGTTAAAAGTGGTTTGTGGAGCAACATGACGACATGGGACAGGGGGAGGATACCTAACGCAACGGATGACGTGGAGATCTCTAACTCCATTGTGACATACGATATGGGGCCTTCGAGTATGGCTGCTGAGGCAAAGACAATTACCATTGCGGGTAGCGGAGTTTTATCGTTTTCACGAACCAAATCAACCCAGCTTGATATGGACGGAAGTATTATGGTTCTCGAGGGAGGAAAACTTGATGTGGGAACAACAAGCTCGCCGATTCCTGCGGGTATTAATGCCAGGATTGGTTTCAATGTTCCCAACGACCGGTTGTTTCTCGGCGGCAACGCAACCGGGCCCGACCCGATGATGCCTATGCTTATCCCGGCAGATATTGGCGTGTGGACGATGGGGACAGGCTCACGAGCTGATTTCTATGGAGCCCCGAAACCAAAAGTGTGGACTAAACTTGTCGGAGACTCGAGTGCGGGTTCTCTAGTGGTTACATTGAAAGATACGCCACTCGGGTGGCGCGTGGGGGATAAAGTACTTGTGACATCATCGAGTAATAATGCTGATCAGTCAGAGGTCAAGTCAATTAGTGCGATTAATGGCAATAAAATTACTCTCAATGTTCCACTGCTTTTTGAGCACAAAGGAACTTTGCGTGCATACAATACAGTAACAAAAAATAGCCGCATTGTTCCTCTTTCTGGGGGATTGCTTGCTGATGAAATTTTTGTGCGCGAGCAGGCAGAAGTTGCCTTGCTAACCCAAAACGTGCAAGTAGTTTCAAATTTGGTAAAAGAGAACGACCCCAATCACCGTGCTCACCTCGCCTACATGATGGGAGCAAGAGGATCACTCGCGTATACAGAGTTCAGGGACCTGGGGCCAAGGGGCAAGATGGGGCGCTACCCTGTTCATCTCCATAAACTTGGGGATGCAGCTGTTGGAACATTGATCAAAGGCATTTCTATCTGGAGCTCTGTATTGTCACCAATGAATAAATGCATAGTCATCCATTCCTCAAATGGCATAACTGTTCAGGATTCTGTGGGGTTCAATGCGCAAGGAACATGCTATTATTTTGAAGAAGCGGATGAACTGGGCAATACACTGGAAAATAATCTCGGCGTGCTGGTGCATTTCCCGGAAGAATTATTCAACACTGCCGTGGCTTCCGCTTTCAGTTATGATCCACGATCGAGTTCTGTTTTCTGGTACCGAGAGGGTAATACGTTTCGAAACAATGTTGCGGTTAGCGGCAAAAAGGATGTAGCGGGATTCTGGCTTACGCCGAATTTAGGAGCAAAAGGTTCAGCCCCGACAATTTTTGACGGCAATGAATCTCATTCAAATAATTTTGGTTATATCTATTCTGGCGATGATAAGTTGACTGCATCACTCACCCGCGGATTTCTCTGGCGCAATACCGTTGGCCTGGATTCGCAAGGCTCTCTTGTTAAAACAACAACAAGCAATACGCTTTTCTATCAAAATGGGACGTATTTTCTACCGCCCATGCCTGGCGTACTCGACTCAAATATAGTGATTGAGTCGTTTCTTTCGCCAACCGTCAAATTTAATATCAATGATCGTGTACAAACCACCGCGACCTTAAATGTTCGTTTTTCTCCAAGCATATCAGGAATAATCATAGGTACACAGCCGACAGCGGCTTTGGGCACGGTTATTGGCGGCCCAACCGTAGCAGACGGATACAACTGGTGGCAGATTAACTATGACAACGCGCCTGATGGCTGGTCTGTGGGGGATTACCTCCAAACGTATGTCGCGCCTTCTCCAACCGCTCCCACTCTCACCCTTTCCGCAAGTCCCACAACAATTACTTCCGGAAGTTCTGTGATACTAACATGGTTTTCAACTAACGCTACATCCTGCACCGCTTCCGGCACTTGGTCAGGAAATAAGGCAATATCAGACACGCAAGGCACGCAAGTTGTAAATCCTGCAGTAACTTCCACATATACACTTACATGTACCGGAGCCGGAGGAAGCGCTACGAAGTCCGTGATCGTGACCGTAACCGTGAGTACGGCAACCGACTCTGTTCTTCCCACTGTTTTCATCACTACTCCCACATCAGGCGCGACTGTCTCCGGCTCGTCAGTCGCAGTGAGCGCGAATGCTTCAGATAACGTTGGTGTCACTAAAGTAGGGCTTTGGAAAAATGGTAACCACTTTCTCACTGACGTTGTCTCGCCCTTTGTATTTTATTGGGATACCACTTCTGAAGTAAATGGTTCATACTCCTTACAAGCAAGAGCCTATGACGCGGCAGGAAATATTGGCCTGTCGCCAACTATTGCCGTGATAGTAAATAATATAGCTACTAATCCGGTTCTCGGATTCCCACTTATTCTTCAAGGTCCGAATGTTCCAGAATCAAAGATCGCAGTAGTCTCGACAGGCTCGGTTGACCCGAGGATCTATCAGGATGTTGTTCTCGAACTGTCAGCCTATGATGCTAATATTGCCGACGAAGGAGAGCTCTATGTTAACGGGAATGGTCCCATCCCTCTTTTTGGCAACAGCGCAAAGGGAGCGAATGTATACAATGTAGTTATGATACGTGTCTCGACACCAGCAAGTTGGTGGAAGGCAGGCGATAACACTCTGCGATTCACCCACACAAAGACAGCCGGCTATAGGGTTGATGCTATCCAACTTAACTTCATAGGCGTACCACAGACGACAAGCGCACGACCATCAGACTCTTTATGGGCCAGAAGCATAGCTAGTGTCCAATCAGGTATTGGTGAGTGGTTGTCTATCGGTCGCCATGCTCTGGGAAGTGTCGTTGCGTCATATCAAAATCTTATCTCCGAGCTTGTAGGATGGCTTGTCAGGTAGAAAAAACCTCGAAGTCACAAACGCGACGTTTTTTAATCCTTACTTCCACCGCGTCTTTATGTACTCCTCTGTTTCGCTCATGGAAAATGGTTGGGTTGAATTGCCTACACGGACAAAGAAGTCTTCTTTTTGACCGCCGTTAGAAAGATATGCTGGTCGGTGACTTTCTCCCACAGACACTAGGCAGATCTCAACGCCCTTTATTTTTTCAAACTTCACGCTGACATATTTCGCAAACGGCAGTCCAATCATAGTTTTTACAAGCATACTTAGGTGGTTTTCGAATCCGTCACGGTTTTTCTTTGGCAGAGTTTTATAATCATCTTCCAACCCTACGACACTTCCGTCATCGCTGACACCAATGAGAATCGTCCCGCCCTTGGCGTTGAGAAAGGCCACAATAGTTTTCATAACCATCCGCTCTACTTCCTTATTGACTATCTTTCTACGCCTATCATAGCGGAGAGTTTCTTTGAATTCAGTCAGAAATCCTTCTCCTTCTTCGATAATATGAGAAACATTATACATGGGCAACCGTCCAGATGAGTTATGCGACATTTGCTTTATAACATGCACATACTCATCTGCGTTTGAGACGTTTTTTATTTTTGTAGTTCCGCCGGCGTTATGGTGGATGATAATAGTGGCATGGCGCATCATCCGACCGAGCGGGGAATGATATGTTTCAATCGATACCACATCGGAAAGGGTGACTGACTTGCGATGGCGAAACAAGAGACCGGATTTTTTGGTAATTTCCTTTTCGGTTATCTCAAAATGCGCAAAATACCAATCGAGAAAAAGTAGTGAGACATAAACTAATTGGAAGAGAGAGAAAACAAGGATTAGAAATATGTCGTAGCGGACGAACTTGTCCAGACCCCAGCTCCTGTATAGCATCTCATAGTTTTGAAGAAACGATATGGCATAAAGAAAGACGGCAGCCATAGTTTCCATCACCAGCACATTCCTTAGAAAAACTAAAGGCCCTTCTTTGAGTATTACCCTACGCATAATGACATTTTAACATAACAAGCTCTACTGATATAATTACTCCACCTTGTTTGAGATAATTCACGTTCTCGTTATATCCATGCTTCCGGTCGTCGAGCTTAGGGGGGCGATTCCTTTTGCCATAGCGACTTATGGTTTCTCCGCATGGGAGGCTCTCTCGGTGGCCGTGATTGGAAACATCATTCCCGCGTTTATTCTCGTCCCATTTATCGGCAGGGCAAGTGTTTTTCTTTCCGAAAAATCCGATCTCTGGAAAAGTTTTTTTTCCTACTTTCTAGCGAGAACCAGAAATAATCACGCGAAGAAATTTGAGCTATTAAAAGAATTCGCGTTGGTGGTGTTAGTGGCGATACCCCTGCCACTTACCGGCGTTTGGACGGCGTCATTAGTCGCCTACATTTTCGATATACCATCCCGTAAGGCAATTCCTCTGATATTCATCGGCGTCATCATCGCTGGGATGATTGTAACTCTCGCCACCTTGGGATTAATCACAATTTTCTTCTAGCACTGATATTTAAAAATTTTGTTATCCACACCTATTTTATTTATCAGGATGGCATATAATTTTTGCTATGGCATCTGGAATACGAATTGCAATTAACCTTAACAACTGCGCCGGACCACTGACTGTCAAAGATGGTGCACTTCTTGAACTTGAAAAAGCGATCGGTTCGGTTGAAGTTACAGTTCTTGGGCAGTATCATCGTATTTTCTCTGACGATACAGTAACGTGGGTTGCGGTTCTACAAGAATCTCATGTTACTGTTAGCGCGTATCTTGACGCTCGACATGTGACGATCGATGTTCATATGTGCAACGAAACAAAAGATAACACCGAACTCGCGCGACAGGTTGCTCATGCTCTCTCCGATATATTTAAAACTAAAAATGTCAAATGGGGCGAAGAGAAATGGGTATCAGAATAGCAGGTTTGACTTTAACTATCAACTGTAGTATACTGCTAAGCAGACTGGAGTTAAATTGAACAAGAAGGGAGAATCCTGATGAGGATATTGGTGGTGGAAGACGATGACATGGTCCGCAACTTGGTGGAGGAGGTGCTTCACGAAGCTCGCCACACGGCTGTGTTGGTTAGCAACGGTCAAGAGGCAGGGGAGCTTCTTGACCGGGGGGAAAAGTTTGATCACATCATCTCCGCCGGGATGAACGGGGCCGAGCTTCTCCGGCGGGTGAGAGGGGACAGCCAGACCGCCGGCGTCCCCTTCATCCTCATGAGTGGGGCCGATCCGGCTCCATTCAAGGAGGTCTGCGCTCGGTATTCCGCCGAGTTCCTCGCGAAGCCCTTCTCAATCGATGGGCTGCTTGCTCTGGTGGGAGCGGGAGAGGGAGTGGAAGTGGGGGTGGCGCCGGACATCTTGGATCTTCTGTAAACTCCCCAACCCTGGGCCCAACGCCCCGCGCTGACCTTCTCGGTCTGGCGCGGGGCTTTTTCTATGCTATAATAATAGCCGGTATAACATTTAACCATTAGAATCATAATTTATGGATGAAAAAGTTATTGGATATTGTGTGAAGTGCAGAGTTAAACCAGGGCGAGAGATGAAAGATGTCAAAGTAGTAGAAATAAAGCCTGGCCGACCGGCAGCCAAGGGTGTTTGCACGGTATGCGGTACAGGTATGTACAAAATTCTCAGTAAGGATGGTGCCGCCAAGCTAAAGAAGTCAGTCTAATTTAGAGCGATTAAATGAAGAAGGTTTGTTCGTGGCCCAAGGGCGAACCCTTGATGGTGAAGTACCACGACAAGGAGTGGGGTAAGCCGGTTCGAAGGGACCGGAAGATTTTTGAATTTCTTGTTCTTGAGAGTGCTCAAGCCGGGCTCTCTTGGCTTACAATCTTGAGGAAGAGGGAGGGTTATAGACACGCTTTCGCCGACTTTGAACCTTCCTCGGTGGCGCGGTTTAGCGCGCAAGACATTTCCAGACTCACGAAGAATCGCAATATTATTAGAAACCGGCTGAAAATCGAAGCGGCCATCAACAACGCCAAAAGATTCCTGGAAGTACAGAAAGAATTTGGCACTTTTAGTAAATACATGTGGAGTTTTGTTAAGGGACGACCAATTGACGGCAAACGTCAGAGCTTAAAAGATTTGCCTGCTACAAGTAAGGAGTCGGAAACTTTTACTAAAGATTTGAAAAGGCGTGGCTTCAAGTTTCTTGGCCCAATTGTCATCTACGCGCATATGCAAGCGGTCGGGATGGTGAATGACCATGTCCTGTCCTGCTTCCGCCATAAAGAATTAAAAACAGTAAAGTCTTGCTTTATGTCTACACGTGAGTAGTATTCCCAATAGAAACGTAAAGATGTTCCTAACTTCGAACCCAGTAATCTAGAGGAAAGGGGAATCACATGGCGACCGCTCTTTTGTGGGAGTGCGATACACGAGACCTTGTTTCATTTGCTGAGAGTCTCCGCGCGCTGGACTGGGACATTCTCGCTTCGGCGGGAACGGCCAAGTATCTCAACGGACAGGGGGTTTCGGTTCGAGATGTCGCGGAGTTGGTAAGACTGCCCGCCCCCGGCCATAAGGACGTACTTTCCTCCGAGATTCAAGCCGCCCTCTTGGCGGGTGATTCGCTGGAAGACCGGGCAGAGCTCGCAAGGACCGGAGTACCGAGGATTGACCTGGTCTATGTCAATCTCTACCCGCTAGCAGAAGAGGTAGGGAACCCGAATTGCACACTGGAATCGGTGATCAAGAAGACCGACATCAACAGCCTTATGTTGTTGCTTCTCGCCGCCCAGGGTCGCCGATTCGTGATATGTTCTCGGGAACAGATCTCGGAGATCCTGGACTACCTTATGGAACAGTTGCAATCACCGAAGCCTCCCGACGAGCATGAGCGGTTCATCTCTTCGCTGGTCTGGCGTGCTGAAGTGACGGTAGCCCGATACTGCCGTGTTTCCGCGGACTGGCATTACAGTTACGCGGAGGCTCATCGCTAGGAGGTGGTCGGTATCAAGGGGGTGTCCGCCTGCTGGCGGCGCCCCCTTTTCTTTTTTTAGGTTGATTTTTTGATGGTAATATCAATCTATGGATTTGAGAAAGATAGCCATTGCTCTTGTTGTCTTTGCGGCAGTTTTAATCACCTGGAATTATCAGAGGTCAGCCAAGACTCTCTTTCCGTGTCAAGAACCAATCGCTTATACCATCGGCGCTTTCGATAGAAAATTTGGTATTTCACAAAAATATTTTCTAGACGCGCTTAGCGAAGCGGAAGCAATTTGGGAAGATTCGATTGACAAAGAACTCTTTGTCTACGCGCCGGAAAATGGTGAATTGCTAGTTAATCTTATTTACGACTATCGCCAAGAAGTGACGGGCACTCTCTCCGGTCTCGAGGATGTACTAGAAGAAAATGAGGCTACGTATAAAGCACTTCAGAATAAATACGCTGGATTGAAAGTGGAATATAACAATGAAAAAAGCATCTACGATGCGCGTGCCTCTGCCTTTAACGAACGAGAAGCCTCCTACCAACAAAAGGTTGAGACTTGGAATTCTGGCAAGAGAACTTCCAGAGAACAATTTGATGAGTTAGAGAGAGAAAAGAGAGCACTCGAAACGGAAGTCCGAGAATTGAAGGTCTTGGAGACACGGCTCAATGAAATGGTTAGAGTTATCAATACCCTCGTGGGAACACTTAATCGTCTTGCTAAATCACTCAACCTTAGTGTAGAAAAATATAATACTATCGGCGCCTCGCGTGGCGAGACATTCACTGGAGGAATCTATCATAGCGCTGAAGGAGTCCAAGAAATTGATGTGTACGAGTTTAGTAGTCGGGATAAATTGGTGCGAATTCTAGCGCATGAGTTTGGTCACGCGCTTGGACTGGAGCATAACGATGACCCGAAGGCTGTCATGTATCGTTTGAATGAGGGCGATACTAAAGTCTTGACTGCAAGTGATATCGCAGCACTCCAGACACTCTGTTATACTAAAGATATTAAAAATTGATAAATAAAATTTATGGCAAAAGGCAATAACGCTCGAAAGAAAGAGAAGAAGAAACCAAAGCAAGAAAAGAAGAAATAGTTCGACCCTTCAACAAGCTCAGGATAAACAAGCTCACTATAAATAGCAAATGGGAGTATTCAAGAGTTTTCTGCTCAAGCAGGCACTGAAGGCGAAGATGAAAGACGTACCGGAAGCGGAGCGGGAGAAAATGCTAGCGCTTATGGAAAAGAATCCGGATTTTTTTAAAAAAATCGGCGAAGAGGTGCAAAAGCGAGTAAAAAAGGGTCAAAGCGAGATGGCTGCCACGATGGTGGTGATGCGGGAGCATCAGGCCGAATTGCAGAAATTAATGAAGTAGTTCGATAAACTCACCATAAATAAAAAATGTTTGGATTCGGAAACAAAAAGAAAAAAATTTTCATCCTGCTTGGCCATCCGGACAACGACAGCCTGAATTGTACCCTAGCTGATGAGTACCAGAGAGGGGCGGAGGAGATGGGACATGAAGTGCGGCGAATGAATATCAGCGAGATACAATTTGACCCGATTCTTCATCATGGGTACAGATTGATACAGGAACTTGAACCAGATTTACTTGCGTTCCAAGAGAATGTCAGGTGGTGCGAACACTTTGTCATCTTTTATCCATCTTGGTGGTCTACTATGCCAGCGATTCTCAAAGGTCTCATTGACCGCACGTGGTTACCGGGCTTCGCTTACCAATTTACTCACGGAGGCAATCTATGGAAAAGACTTTTAGGAGGCAGGAGCGCTACTATGCTCATCACCTCTGATACGGCTCCGCTTATCCAACGCATTGTCTTCGGCGATACGACCAATGAGTTAAGAAAAGGAATCCTGTGGTTTGCCGGTTTCTCTCCTATCCGTGTCTACAAATTTGGCTATCTCAAACACTTCGGTATATGGCGACGTGAACGTATGAAGCGCAAAGTTTATAACCTTGGGAGGAAAGCGAAATGAAAAAAGGCCAGGCGCGCGGTGCGCCTGGCCTCCTGTTTCCTGTTTCAGCTCACCATCCACTCGTCGGGGTCGGGCTGTTTGAATTGCCCCGCTGTGGGGCCATCCTTGCGGGGCGATTCATGCTTGCGGTGAGGGACTATCAGCTCGCCCAGGTCCCGGAGGATCTGGTGAACCTGGGACGCATCACATGGGCGGGTCTCAACACCGAACTTCCGACCGAGGTGCAACACAAACGCCTCGGTGTTTCCCATCCGGACATTGCCGTCCTCCTCCCAGAGGAAGACTCGCCTCATCACCCCGGGGTTGTCCGGCACCGGTGCAACCCCTTCGTACGAGTTAATAATGTATCCGAGCACATCGTCGCGGGTCATCCAGCCATTAGCCGGCTTGGGCATCTGTCTCCGTCCTTTCGTGATGAATGGGTGGGACTTCCGCTTGGTTTCTATCCTAGATTATATTACAAGATATAGGCATATGTCAAGTAGCGTATAAAAATGATTCGCTATTTTTGTTAAATCTCACTATGATTTAGTGAGAGGTAGATTATCTACCAAGATATCAACCAGCTCTTTAACCAGTTCTTTTTAGAGAGGGGAGGGTCTCATGAATCGATCCATTATTCAAGGCGGAATGGGGATCTACATATCGAGCCCTCATCTCGCCAACACGTGCTCTCGGGCCGGTGTTCTTGGCACAGTGTCGTGCACCGGGGCTGAGCGTGTCCTAGTGCACCTTCTCCAACTTGGAGACATAGGAGGTCACTATCGCCGGGCGTTGTCACACTTTCCGTTTCCGGAAATCACGGAGCGGATCTTGGCAAAGTACTTCATCGAAGGTGGTAAGCCCGTCGATCAAGATTTCAAGGAGGTGCCGCTGTTTTCTATGCGGCCACGCCGTGACTTGATCGAGCTTGCCATCGCGGCTAGCTTCGTTCTCGTCTGGCTTGCCAAAGAGGGGCATGATGGTCCGATAAGCGTCAACTATCTGGAGAAGCTCCAAATCGGGCACATCTACCATCTTACGGGGGCGGCACTCGCGGGCGTCGACTTCGTGACGATGGGGGCCGGGCTTACACTTCAAATCCCGGGAGTACTCGACGCGATAGTATCGGGAGGAAATCCTTCCTATCGGGTGTCTGTGGAAAGGAGCACAAGGGGAAATGAAACGATCAGCTTCAATCCGCGCGAATTTCTCGGGGAGAAATTTCCCCGAGAACTCAAACGGCCCGGCTTTCTGCCGATCGTCTCTACAGATGTACTGGCGAAACTCATGGTCGCGAAGTTGCCCTCCGGAAGTATTCAGGGTTTCGTCATTGAACTGCCGACTGCCGGTGGCCACAACGCGCCTCCTCGCAGAAAGGGTGTGTTCGACGAAACTGGCCAGCCCGTCTACGGAGAGAAGGACGAAGTAGCCTTCAATGTACTTCGTGACCTCGGTATCCCGTTCTGGGTCGGTGGTTCATTCGCTTCACCCGAAGGTCTCGCGAGAGCGCAAGCACTTGGCGCAGTCGGTATCCAAGCCGGTTCAATCTTTGCCCTTTCGGAAGACTCCGGCATGGACCCATTCTATCGTGCAGAGATGAGGCGCCTTGGCTATCGAGGCGAACTCGCAGTGCGTACGGACCCAAGTGCTTCGCCGACAGGTTTTCCGTTCAAAGTCCCGCAACTCGCCGGTACGATGTCTGAACCGGAAGTGTACGCCGCGAGAGAACGGAACTGCAGCCGCAAGGCCTTGCAGTTTCCGGCGGAGTTGGTGGACGGCAAGATTGTGTTTCGATGTGCGGCTGAACCCGTCGACGATTTTCTGAAAAAGGGTGGCAGGCTCGAAGACACGGTCGGCGCACGATGTCTCTGCAACGGGCTCTTCTCGGCTGCCGGACTCGGCGACCCGAAGGAGCTTCCCATCTTCACGATGGGGGATGACGTGAGTTTCTTGCGTCATCTCATGCGTGGTGAGAACGACTCCTATACCGCGGCAGATGCCATCGCGTATCTGTTGTCCCGGCAAAAATAGCAACGCAGAATTGCTCCCCCCGCACCGAGCGCAAGCTCTGGTGCGGGGTTTTTCTTTTCCGAAATGCTAAACCCCCACACCTAGACTATGCATAGTCTAGGTGTGGGGGTAAAATGCTTTCATGAAGAAAGTAAAAGGTAAGTACGCAAGTGACGGTGTGGATGTGGATGAAGAATCTCTCTTTAGCCAGTATGCTGCCTCTATTTGCAAGGCAAGTTACAAGAATTCTCTCTATATCGAAGTCCAGGATTTTTCAGCAGGGCATTTTCGGGGCCCGAGACCTTTCATTCTAAAAGGATTACCAAAGGGCGTGAGTATCGAAGCTTCAACTGATGGTATCGGTACTAAGGGAATAATTATTGATGCCGCCAAGACTCATGAGGATACGGCTTACGATATTATTGCCATGACTGCAAGCGATATTACAAGGTTTGGAGGATTGCCACTAGTTTTTGTAAATGTTCTAGATGCTGTCTCTATTGGTGAAGTGGGAGACAAAGTGAGCGAAACATATAAAAAAGTTTTAAGAGGTCTGGGTAAGGTGGCCAAGAAAGAAAAGATTGTTGTTTTAAAGGGGGAGACAGCCCAGATGGGCGTCTGTCTTGGTTCGGAAATAACTAGTTCTAAAACAAAAATAAATTGGTCCGGGACTATGATAGGTGCCTATCATAAAGATAAAATGATTACGGGTGATACCCTAAAGAGCGGGCAAGTAGTCATTGCTTTGAAAGAAAATGGATTCAGATGTAATGGCATCAGTTCGTTACGGAAAGCTCTAGCGTTAAAATTTGGCAAAAAGTGGTGGAATAATCCGCGAGCTCGAAAGAGCATAAAAGAAGCAGCCGCTCCATCAGTGCTCTACGACCCACTTCTTACGACTCTAAATGGATGGTTTAAACCCGGTTTCAAGCAAGAGATAAAAGTGCATGCCATCGTGCATCTTTCTGGTGGTGCTATTAAAGAAAAATTTGCCAAAGATATTTTATTCGCTCGAGGATTATCAGCTAATCTAAACGATTTGTGGGAACCCCCAACTATTATGAGAAATTGCGCCGCATGGAGAGGTTTGTCTGATAAAGAATTTTACGAGACATGGCATGGCGGCCAAGGAATGCTTTTGGTTATTGATGAGAAGGACGTAAAACATTGTTTAAGGCGCGCCAAGCAATTTTCGATAAAAGCTAAGATAGCCGGTCGCATCACAAAAGAAAAAATTCCCCAGGTTAAAATTATTTCCAAATTAACGAAAGGAAAAGAAACAATTTATAAAAAAATTTAAATGTCCAAACTTTCTGTTGGAATTGTGGGGTTGCCGAATGTGGGGAAGTCAACGCTCTTCAATGCGCTAACTAAGCAGAGCGTGCCGGCAGAGAATTATCCTTTCTGCACCATTGACCCGTCGGTCGGCATTGTGCCAGTACCGGACGAGCGGCTTGAGACACTATCCGCTTTGTCCAAGTCGAAGAAAACTATTCCGGCGGTAGTTGAGTTTGTTGACATCGCCGGACTGGTTAAAGGCGCTTCGGAGGGCGAAGGACTGGGCAACAAATTTCTCTCCCACATCCGCGAAGTTGATGCCATTATCGAGATGGTGCGGACTTTTGAAGACTCTGACATCATCCATGTGCACGAGAAAGTCGACCCACTTTTCGATATCGAGATTATCAATCTGGAACTTGAAGCCGCTGGGATCAAAAAGCCGATTTTATATGTATTGAACGTGTCAGAAGTCAGCCCTTCGACTTCGCTCAGGGTAACAGACTTACCCGGGCCGTCTGTTAAGGTCGATCCGGTTTTTGGAACAGGACTTGATAAGTTGATAATAGAGGCGTACAAACTGCTCGACCTGATTACTTTTTTCACCACAGGGGAAGATGAATCAAGGGCTTGGACAACGCGGCGCGGCTCAAAGGCACCGGAGGCGGGTAAGTCAATTCATACCGACTTTCGAGATAAGTTTATCCGCGCGGAAGTGATTCATTACGATAAGCTTATCGAGGCGGGCTCTTATGCTAAAGCAAGAGAAAGAGGTTGGCTTCGGATAGAAGGTAAGGAGTACGTAGTCCAAGATGGTGATATCATCGAATTCTTGATATAATAGTTATATAATTATAAAAATATGGAAACAAAATCAACAGTAAAACATTTCTTCCTGCAGATAGGTGCTTTGGTGTGTCTGTATGCAGGAGTAGGCGCGCTCTTAAATCTTCTGTTTAGAGTAATCAATGTAGCCTTTCCTCAAGTTGGTGCTAAAAATTTATACTACTATTTTTCTAGTGGTAGTTCCATTAGTTTTCCTATAGCGACTTTAATAGTTGTCTTTCCGCTCTTTCTGGTTCTATCAGCTATTGTTCAGAAGTCGTTTGTAACCGACCCGAATTTACGAGAGGGGGGTTTGCGTAAGGCACTTCTATATTTCACCCTTTTTGTCGCTGGGGCCGCTATCTCGGGTGATTTAATTACACTTGTCTTCTTCTTCTTGGATGGTAGAGACATTACTACAGCTTTCTTGCTTAAAGTTCTCTCAGTCTTAGTAGTGACTGGCGGAATTTTTGGCTATTATCTTTCTGATCTCCGCGGTCGTCTCACTCCTCAAAGCAGAAATATCTGGCGCATCTTTGCTATCTTGCTTATTCTTGTCTCTGTCATTCTGGGTTTTGTTGTAATTGGTTCTCCTCGCACCCAGCGCATGTTGCGCTATGACGGTGAAAAAATTACTGATCTACAAAATATCCAGGGGCAAATCTTGTCATATTGGCAAAACAAAGGTACTTTGCCGAAGAATCTAGACGACATGAAAGATTCGCTATCCTACTACACCGTACCGGTAGATAGTCAAACTCAAGAACAGTATGGTTACAGAGTATTGAACCAAAATTCTTTCGAACTTTGCGCTGATTTCAACGAAGCTTCCCCTTCTGATGTGGCGGTCTACCCATCCTCTTACAGTTATGGTTATGGAAACAATGGCGAAAATTGGCAACACGAAGCCGGAAACAAATGTTTCTCCCGCACTATTGACCCAGAACTTTATCCGGTGAGGCCGAGATAGTTCAAAGCACCGGCGAATTTTTCGTTAATGAAGAAAAATCCTCCAAAAGTTTATTTGGCCAGTCCATTTGGGTTTTCTGAATCTGGCAGACTTTTTTATTATGAAAAATTAGTTCCTTTGGTGGTTGAGGTAGGTTTCGAAGTACTTGATCCATGGGTTTTAACAACGGATAAAATTCTTAAGCCTGCGATTGCATTGCCTTATGGTCAGAAAAAGAAAGACAAGTGGCAGAAAATAAATAAAATAATCGGTCAAAACAATGCCAAAGCTATCAAAAATTGTAATCTAATTCTTGCTGTCGTTGATGGTACTGATGTTGATAGCGGTACTGCATCAGAAATTGGTTATGGGGCTGCACTTGGTAAAGCTGTTATCGGGTATCGTAGTGATTTTCGCTTGAGCAGCGATAATGAAGGGTCTACTGTAAATTTACAAGTAGAGTATTTTATTAAACTGAATGGGGGAATTATAACTACCAATTTAAGTGACCTAAAAAATATTCTAAAACTCCACTTTAAGAGATATAAGTGAAATAACTAACTTTTTGTTATACTAGCCAGTATGGCTGGGGAATATAATCCTAAAGAAATTGAGGGGAAGTGGCAGAAGAAATGGGAAGAATCCGGTCTTTATCGGGCGGAAAATGATTCCAAGCAACCAAAATATTACGCGCTCATAGAATTTCCGTATCCATCCGGAGATGGGCTTCATGTTGGCCATCCTCGACCTTATATAGGTTTGGATATCATCGCTCGCAAGCGGCGAATGGAGGGATTCAATGTTTTGTATCCCATCGGTTGGGATGCTTTCGGCCTGCCGACGGAGAACTATGCTATCAAGACTGGCAAAAATCCGCGCGTGGTGACTAAGGAGAATTCCGACACCTTTCGTCGACAGATCCAGTCTCTCGGAGTATCTTTCGATTGGTCGCGAGAGATTAATACTACTGACCCGAAATATTATAAATGGACGCAGTGGATATTTTTAAAATTTCTTGAGAAAGGCCTTGCGTACAAGGCGAAGATGGCTATCAACTGGTGTCCCAAATGTAAGATTGGTTTGGCGAACGAAGAGGTAGTGGATGACAACTGTGAACGGTGTGGCACACCAGTAGAGCAGAAAGAGAAAGAACAGTGGATGCTTGCCATCACTAAGTACGCTGACCGACTCTATTATGATTTAGATACTGTTGATTACCCGGATAGGGTCAAGATCCAACAGAAGAACTGGATCGGTCGAAGTGAGGGTGCGTTAATTAAGTTTGACGATATCGAGATTTTTACCACCAGACCCGATACGATATTCGGCGCGACATTTGTCGCGATAGCTGGGAAAGAAGATAAATTTACTGGACGCTATGTAACTAATCCAGCTACTAAAGAAAAAATTCCTGTCTGGGAGGCGGAATACGTGATGTCGGAAGTGGGTACGGGAGCAATTATGGGCGTGCCAGCCGATGATGCGCGGGACAAGGAATTTGCAGGGAAATTTAATTTGCCGGTTGTTGAGAATTATACCCCTGCTGGATTTGAAGACTATGGACAAAGGGTAACGAAGTACAAACTCCGAGATTGGATCTTCTCCAGACAACGCTACTGGGGGGAGCCTATACCGGTGATTCACTGTGATGAATGTGGAATAGTGCCAGTGCCGGAGAAAGATTTGCCGGTGGAATTGCCGAAAGTAGAGAAATACGAGCCAGGACCAGACGGCGAGTCACCTCTTGCCAATATAACAGAGTGGGTGAATACAAAATGTCCGCAATGCGGCGGGAAGGCCAAAAGAGAAACAGATGTCATGCCCAACTGGGCCGGTTCTTCATGGTACTTTCTACGCTATTGTGACCCGCACAATGACAAAGAATTTGTATCAAGGGTAGCCCTTGATACATGGATGCCGGTGGACTGGTACAACGGTGGTATGGAACACACGGTACTTCACCTTCTATATTCGCGTTTCTGGAATAAATTCCTCTATGATTTGAAGCTTGTTCCCACCAGTGAGCCGTACAAGAAGCGTACTTCCCACGGTTTGATTCTTGCCGAAGGCGGAGAGAAGATGAGCAAGTCAAAAGGCAATGTCATTAATCCTGACACGATAGTAGAGCAATTTGGCGCGGACACCCTTCGGCTCTACGAGATGTTTATGGGTCCTTTTGAACAGGCTATTGCTTGGAGCGAGGAGGCGCTCATTGGTCCACGCCGGTTTTTGGAGAAAGTGTGGAGATTACAATCCAAAGTTTCAAAAGGTCTCACGGGAAAAGGTCTGACCTTAAAGAGCGAGACCTTGGTGCATCAGACTATCAAAAAAGTTTCAGAAGATATCGAATCAATGGGATTCAATACTGCCGTCTCGACTCTGATGATTTTCGCCAACGCTCTAGATAAACAGGAGAAAATCTCCCAAAAAGAATTTGAAATACTGCTTCTCCTCTTAGCGCCTTTCGCTCCGCATATCACGGAAGAGTTATGGAGTAATCTAGGGCATCTTGATTCGATCCACAAAACACCATGGCTGCAATATGATGAAACAAGATTAGTGCCAAGCGAAGTTACAATCGTGGTGCAAGTCAATGGCAAGGTACGTGCTAAGTTTAACGCCCCCTCACATATCTCAGAAGTTGAGGCTACGAATAAAGCCGAGAATCTACCAGAAATTCAAAAATGGCTTGAGGATAAGGGCATTCATGGATTCATCTATATTCCCGGAAGACTAGTCAATATAGTAGCTTATTGACATTACTTGACATATATTTGGATGGGTGATACAAATACAGTAAGTCATGAGTGAAAAGATTACTTTAAACTTCAAGCCCAAGGAAGCCACCCGACGTCTTTTGTCGAGTCTGGCCAAGCGCAGTCAGGATGTTCTTGTTAGTCGATATGGGTTGGGATCCAAGGCCACTAGACTCACTCTCGACGCTATCGGCAAGAAGTATAATATCACTCGCGAACGTGTTCGCCAGATTGAGAACCACTCGCTGGCCGCTATTCGTAAATCAAAAGTATATAAAGATTCTGAACCAATTTTTACCGAACTGAAAGAGACTATCATCGGTCTGGGTGGTCTGGTTTCTGAAAAAGACCTTTTAAAACATTTGAGCGAAGATTTGAACACCCAAAACCATTTTCATTTTCTTCTAGTCATTGGTGAAGAGTTTAAGCGTGAGAAAGAGGATGAAGAATTCAGGCACCGCTGGCACGTTGATGCAGCTTTATCCGACAATATTAAGACCGCTCTTCGCAAACTGTATTCCAAGCTTTCTGATGATGAGTTAGTGTTTGAAAGTGACTTAATCACTTCTTTCCTCGATGAAGTTAAGGATTTAAACGAGAAATATAAAAATGATGAGGTTATCAAGCGCTGGCTCTCCATTTCTCGCAAAATTGGCAAGAATCCATTGGGTGAGTGGGGTCGGTCCTCTTCTTCAAATGTTAATGCCAAGGGTATGCGTGATTTCGCTTTCTTGGTTATCAGAAAGCATGGTTCCCCCATACATTTCAAAGATGTGGCCAAGGCTATTACCCAATACTTCAAAAAGAAAGCGCATGTGGCAACTACTCACAACGAACTCATTAAAGATCCACGATTTGTCCTGGTTGGTCGCGGGCTCTACGCTCTCTCTGAATGGGGATATATGTCAGGTGTAGTCAAGGATGTTATCAGGAAAATTCTAGAAAAAGAAGGTCCTTTGCTGAAGGAGAAAATTATCGAAAAGGCTCTAAAAGAACGTTACGTTAAAGAGAACACTATCTTGGTCAACCTTCAAAACCCCAAGTACTTCAAGAAAGATAAAGATAATCGCTATCATAACGTCTAGATTCCGTGTAGAATTAAAGTCATGATCAATGACTTCATTTCTCTTTTCCAAACCGATTTTTACCTGAAGGTCTGGCGGTTCGCTTTCGCGACATGGCCTGTCTGGTTGCCCATCTCTCTGGTCAGCTTGCTCTTACAAACATGGTTCTCTTATAAGCGCCGGGAGTGGCTGAAAAACACAGGGAGCATACTTCTGGAAATAAGAATTCCGAAAAATACGGACAAATCGCCAGCCGCCATGGAGATGGTGATAGAAGGAATTTGGGAAGACGTCATAGGTTCGCTTACAGGTGCTTATTTGGAGGGTGAGGTTAGAGACGTTTTTTCTCTTGAAATAGTTTCAATCGGCGGCGAAGTGAAATTTTTTATCTGGGCATTTCCTAAGTGGAAAAATATTATAGAGTCGAGAATTTATACCCACTATCCCGGCGCTGAAGTTATAGAAGTAGAAGATTATGCTGTCAAAGTTATTTTTGACCCCGAGAAGATGAATTTGTGGGGTATCACTACTAGACTTGTTAAACCGGATGCTTACCCGATTAAGACTTATATAGAATTTGAGCTTGATAAAGGCAATAAAGAACAAGAAGAAATAGTGGACCCGCTTGCCCCGGTTCTTGAACATCTTGGTATGCTTAAGCCAGGAGAACAAGCGTGGATTCAGATTTTGATTCAAGGTCACCGCAAGGAAGGCCTTCAAGATATACGTCTATTCTCGAAACCGGATTGGCAAGAAGGTATCAAAAAGGAAATAAAGAAAATCATTGAGACAGAATCACTTGTCACGCCGAAGCCCGATAAACCTCTGCTTATCCCGTACCTCACCAAGACTCAAGATGATACGATTAAGGCCATTCAACGTAATTCTGCCAAACTCGCCTTTGATACCATGATGAGGGTGGTTTATGTGGCACCCAAGGAAATATATGTCAAGACGAGAGGCGTGGGGATTATCGGCAGTATGCGCCAATTTGGTTCAAAAACTCTCAATGGTATCCGGCCACACAAATTTATTCCCGGTATTGTCTATCCCTGGGAAGATTTTCTTAATATCAGAAGAAGATATAGGCAAAAAACACTACTCGAAGCATATAAGAGACGTTCTTTCTTTAATGTTCCTTTCAAGCACGTTTTTGGCAAGCCGTACGTTCTGACAACCGAAGAACTGGCCACTCTCTTTCACTTTCCCGGCACGACTGTTACTACCCCGACCCTTACGCGTGTACCTTCGAAGAAAGCGGAAGCCCCGTCGAATTTACCTTTATAATGTTGAGGCCTCGCCTTTTTTTCATAGGGATAGTTTTATTTATTATCTTTTTCTTTCCGACTACTCCTCCATTTTCTTTCCCTTCCGGTTCCATTGTTACTATCCCGGAAGGGGTTGGACTCTATACGCTCGCAGAAAGACTACGGGAAGATAGGGTAATACGTTCTCCGTTTTGGTTCCGAGCGGTTGCTATCATACTTGGCGGAGAACGCGATATGAAAGCCGGCCAATATCTGATGTCCGGCCCGCAAAACGTTTTTTTTATCGCCTGGCGAGTCTTTCATGGAGATTACGATATAGAGACGGTCAAGCTGACTATTCCAGAAGGCTTTACAGTCAGGGAGATTTCCAAGCTTTTTGACGAGAGATTTGTATTCTTTGACCACGCGGACTTCGTAGAACACGCACCGGAGGGCTATCTTTTCCCAGACACTTATTTCATACCGGTAATCGCTACGGCCTCTTCTACTATTAAGCTACTTGGCGATAACTTTACCCACAAAATTGTCTCAAGCATGCCAGATATAGAATCTTCCGGCAGAACCCTAAAAGAAATTATTATCATGGCTTCGCTTCTCGAAGCAGAAACCAAAACAAAAGAAGATAGGGAAATTGTTTCCGATATTCTCTGGAAACGACTCAAGCTTAGGATGCCCTTGCAAGTCGATTCAGACATGGGAACTTATGAATTTGTTGGTTTACCGGAAAATCCAATCAATAATCCAGGATTAGTCTCGATTGATGCCGCGCTCCATCCAACTTCAACGCCGTATCTCTATTTCTTGACAGGAGATGACGGTACCATGCATTATTCTCGCACCTTCGATGAACATGTGGCGAAGAAACTTAAATATATTAAATAAACCCCTCGACTCCGCTCGGGGCAAGAAAGTATTTGTCGGGCTTTCGGGAGGTGTTGATTCTGCGGTGAGCGCAGCGCTTTTAAAACAGCGCGGATTTAACGTTACCGGCGTTTTTATCAAGGTCTGGCAACCCGATTTTTTGCCTTGCAGTTGGAGAGACGAACGGCGTGACGCCATGAAAGTAGCAATCGCGCTCGATATCCCATTCCTCTTTTTTGATTTTGAAGAGGAATATAAAAAAGGTGTAGTGGACAAGATGATAGCCGAATACAAGGCCGGTCGAACTCCGAATCCCGATGTACTCTGTAACAAAGAAGTTAAGTTCGGCGCGTTTTGGAAGAAAGCTAGAGAAATGGGAGCGGATTATATCGCAACTGGACACTATGCAAGAATTGAAGAGGGAATGCTAAAAGAAGGAAAAGATAAAGAGAAAGACCAAAGCTACTTTCTCTGGACTCTGAATCAAAGTGACCTTCCGCGCATTCTTTTTCCAGTCGGTAATTTGGAGAAAAGCGAAGTGCGTAGATTGGCTCGAAAATATAACCTGCCAGTCTCCGAAAAGAAAGACAGTCAAGGTATCTGTTTTATAGGCGATGTCAGCATGGAAGAATTCCTTTCTCATTTCATTTCGGCTAAACTAGGTGATGTATTGAATACGAAAGGCGAGGTCATAGGTACCCATAAAGGAGCCTTGCTTTATACAATTGGGGAAAGACACGGTTTCGAAATTACCAAGAAACAGCCGGAAGATGGAGCCTTTTATATATTATCCAAGGATATGGGTGCAAACACCATTACCGTTTCAAACAAAGAGCCAGAAATAATTTCTCTATCGCCAATTAAGATTACAGTTA
>CAZYLR010000003.1:0-1201 GCA_964648835.1 uncultured Candidatus Saccharibacteria bacterium
TCCGGCATCAATTTTAAAACGGCCGTCTTGAGGCACGCGCTTCTCGTCGAGTCTGAGGCTAGAGAGTACTTTGATACGAGCGGTAATACCTGAGGCGGTATTCTTCGGCAGGACCATAGCATCGCGTAGAATTCCATCTATACGATAGCGTACAAGCACTTTGTCCTCCTCCGGTTCAATGTGGATGTCAGAAGCATCCTGAATGATGGCATGCTTCAAGAGAGTATCAACGATGCGCACCACTGGTATATCCTCAGATAGTTTTTTAAGGTCATTCTCTGTAATATCCTCGCCGCCTATTTTATCGCTGACTGCTTTAAGCAAGTTTGCTTCTTTCTGGATAATGTCACCAAATTCAGCCTTAAGAGTCTTCTGATAAGATAAGAGGGCCCACCTCATAGACTCGTCGTCTGTCAGACGAGGCAGAATTTTAAGTCCAACCTTTTTCTTAACAAAATCAATAGCTGTTAAATCTTCGGTGTCGAGCATGGCTACTTCAAGACTATCATTGGTCTTCTTGAAAGCGACGATGTTATGATTTCTCGCGACCGGCTCTGGTATAAGAGAGAGTACGGAAAAGTCGAGCTTTTGATTCTTAAGATCAATGAAAGGAATGCCTAAAATATAAGCTTGTGTTCGACGTAAATCGTCTTCGGTCAAAGATCCATTGCTCACAAGCACTTTACCGATACTCGTGTTTTTCCCCTTGGCTTCACTTTTGGCACGCGCAATCTCCACCTTCGAGACCAGACCGGAGTCAATCATAAAACTCTCAAGCTTGCTTTCGTCAATATGCATCCCGTTAGAAGTTAATATTTATTTCAAGAGATAAGAAAGCTGAACCAGAGTTTTGCCTTCGGAACTACTTATGGCCACAGATAGATTAGTATTTTCTTTCGTACCAAAAATGGCTCTGACTGGAGCACTCTTATTCCCTTCCGTCAGACTATAGCCCGCTTGGTTCATATAATCTTTGTATTCCGTATATTTTTGCGCTATCGTTTTTGAGCTTCGATAGCTAATGCTCAACTGTTGGACATTCTCCCCGGGATACTGGGTGGTAGCACTCTCAATGAGACTGCCGCTCTCAAGAGGAATACCTTGCGGAAACCCCACCGGTACGGAGATAATTCCATTGACCATTGGGGTATTCTTTACCACTACTGTAGCGGGCTCTCCGTTGGTACCGCCAGACGTTGGC
>CAZYLR010000003.1:1301-33354 GCA_964648835.1 uncultured Candidatus Saccharibacteria bacterium
GGTATTCTTTACCACTACTGTAGCGGGCTCTCCGTTGGTACCGCCAGACGTTGGCGAGTTTTCTTGATTGAGAGAGGAGGTACGATACTTGAGA
Source organism: uncultured Candidatus Saccharibacteria bacterium (assembly GCA_964648835.1). GTDB lineage: Bacteria > Patescibacteriota > Minisyncoccia > Phycocordibacterales > Zambryskibacteraceae > UBA5004. The sequence goes on from CAZYLR010000003.1 coordinate 1,396, forward strand.
AACAACAGGAAACCGGCGCCAAGAACCAAGAGGATAATAATGATGGCTGAAATTGTTTTTATTTGTGGCGGCTGTTCCATAACGCGAATTTTACGAATAAGCTTGAGCGACTAAAATTCTTCAAAATCAGGGTCGAAGTTAATCCGAACAGTACCAGCCGGACAATTTGCCGACACAGAATCTGTGTCAGTCACCGTGACGGTAGCGGTCTTTTGGCCAATGGTGCTGTAGACAATGCTGAACGGGTTGGCGTTGGGAGCCGGACTGGTTGGAATATTGGTGCCGCTCCACGAATAGGTAAAAGGTGGTACACCTCCGGTAACCGCGGCGGTCCAAGTGACTGTTTGCCCGAGCAGGGCTGGCGAAGGAGAAGCCGAGCAGGAGACTGAGAAGGGACTACCGGAGACGACTAGGTTAAATATTGTAGTTTTATTCGGAGTTCCCGCAGACGTGCCAGTAACAGTGATCGGATAAGTACCAACAGGAGTACTCGGGGGAACAGTGAAGGTAATGGTGGAATTGTGGCCCGGGGACGGCGTGGGCGATGAGGGATTGGGCGCTATGGCATAAGTAACAGGTGATGGATGTCCAGAAACAGACAGAGTGACTAGTTGTGTCGTTCCTGAAGTGAGCGTTTTGGTAATGATGTTTGTGATGTAAGCGTCACCGCTCGCCTTGGTTACATTGGTTGGGTTGGGGTTATTGGAAAGACTGTAGTTGAATGGGGGCGGTACAAGACTGAAGTTTGCTTTCGCGGTTTTATCGCCGTCCATATTAATACTGCAGGAAGTAGTTGTCAGGCCAGCGCAAGCGGTACCGCTCGAATCCCAGCTGGTAAAAGAATACCCTGCAGACGGCGTGGCAAAGAGAGTTATCAAGGTGCCGGAGGGATAGGTTTCGTCACAGTCTCCCAGACAACTGATACCGGGGCCAGTAATGGTACCTGATCCGGAGTTAATTGAAGTGGTAATAGTGTAATTAACCACACTTAAAGTAAACGTAGCTGTTACAGATTTGGCGGCAGTCATACTGACTACGCAACTGCCTGAACCAGTACATGCTCCAGACCAACTAGTGAAAGTGGAGCCAGCGTCTGGAGTAGGAGTCAAGGTCACTGATGTACCGTCAGCATAGTTGGCTGAGCAAGTGGCACCGCAGTTTATGCCAAGAGGAGCCGATGTCACCGTACCAGTGCCAGTACCATCTTTAGAGACGCTTAGAGTAAAATCTCCCGGGGAAGGGGGCGGCGAAACATTTACCGCTACGTTATCGGAGGCGTCGCCTCCGGGACCAGTACAAGAAAGCGAATACGTTTTTGAAGAAGTAAGATTTCCGGACGGTGAAGAACCTGAAGTGCCTGTCCAACCATCGGGCGAAACTAAGCATGAGCTAGCATTGGTAGAAGACCAAGAAATGGTGGCATCGGTATTGTATGGAATTATGATTGGTCCATCAGATCCATTGGCTTTTATATCGGCAGTCGGCAGTGGCGGTGGAGCGCAATTCGGGGTGGTGAATGTGCCGGAAGAAAAGGGCGCATTATGGCCGCTAGGTGCTGCGACATCCCAGGCGTAAGTCTTATTCGACAGGGGGGAAATAGGATCAGAACTCCCACTGCCGACAATCACTCTCGGAACGGCTGCGCTCCATTCGCCAACAGAGCCACAACCGCCTCCCACAATAACAAACACATAGCCCTGACTGGTATTCATAACTTCGCCGCTCGGCCATACAATAGCTTCTTGTGTGGTTAAATGATCACAATCGCCGGTCACGGTAATCACTGGCGCATTGTTTGAGCAAGTCGTGGATATGCCCGAGGCAGAGCATGCTGGAACCGATACACCGGCGCCGGCATTCTGCGTCCATTGGGAAGCTTGTGAAGTAGCAAATGGCTGGGCATTGGCGAGATTTGCCGATATCAAAATACCAGCGGAGATTAGTAACCCGCCAATAAATATAACCGCGGGGATAATTAGTTTCTTAGACAAAAATGTGTTAACCACTAACTAAAGTATACCAAAATACTTATTTAAAGCCCCTAACCGTTATCCACAACTACCTTTGACCCTCGGCGCGGCGAAGATTTTCGTCAATTGCTTGTAGAAAGGATGAAAGCCCTTCTTCGGCGGATGCCGGATTATTTCCCGGATAGGAACGGCGCCAGTCTTCTTCAGTCAGTCTCTCTGCTAGTTGTTTGGACTTTCCAAAAGATAATTCAGCGTTTTTATATTCTTTCAGATTCAGCTCGGCCACGCCGAGCGCGTTCCAAAGCCAGGGGTTATTTTTCGATTCTGAAATCTCGCGGAAAGCCGTCGCAATGGTCTCTTTAACTTCTTTATATTTTCTATGTTTGGATAAAATCCACGCCAAGTCGTTATAGCCAGCCCATTCACTGGGCGCCCAAAAGGTAAAGCGTCGGAAGTCCGCTTCGGCTTTGGCTAAATCTCCCGCCTGTCCGCGATAACCATAAATTAAGCCCCGCACATAAAGCGAGCGTAGATTTTCAGGGTTGGCTTTAAGCTCTTTCATGATTTCTGCAAGCGCTTGTTCATAATCCCCTTTCACAAACGCGATTCTTGAGAGTTGATAATGCCCCCACAAAATTCTCGGATTTATAGAAACCGCTTTCTGATAAGCTTTCTCTGCGATATCGAGATTATATTCTCCGCCTCCTATGACACCATTAAAATAATAGTTGCCTATAAACATCGCCAACTCGGCATTGCTCCTATCAAGAAATACCGCGACTTGAGGCGCACGGTATTTCTGCCAGACAAAAGATGCGAGTGAATCTCTACCTAGATAGATAGAAACAAATACGATTATGACAAACACAAGTAAAAAACTCTGCCGCTGTTTCATGATATTACCATCATATACTTATCTTCTATTTTCCCCCAAATAGTTCATACTACTACTAGACAGCACGGAGGCCAAATACCATGGCCAAGGTTAGCTCACATCAACAACCATACCGAACTAGGAGGTAATCATGAAAACTTTTCTTTGGATTGCGGCCATCTTGTCCATTACCCCCATCCACGCGTCATCGCAAGCCCAGCCCACTCTGAATCGTGAGGTAACAGGAAAAATCGGGATCCTTAATCCCAAAACCACTGTGGAGGAACGAAACGCAGCAAAGGAGACTCTAAAGTTCGAACCACGCAGGATGACCTACCCTGTCGCTCAAAGTACCGTAGAGAAGCCGCTCATGGGTGAAAGTGATTCAGAGCTTGAGTGGCTTGATGCGAGTATGAGAAAATTCTGCGACAACGAGTTTGCAGTCTATGATGATGTTAATCTGACGTGTGCAGTACCCCAAGACCCGTAGTAGAATCGCGGTGAACAATTCCACTATACCCCCAAACCGACGGCCGGACGCTCTGCGTTCCGGCTTTTATCAATTCGCGAACGGAAAATTTATTTATTCTGTCTGTAGAATTCTTTAACAGTCTTGCTTATTAATTTCACATCGTTCCTATCAGGTATTACCATCATTTCAGGCGCACGATATTGAAACCAAGCAATAGACGCGAGTCAAACTCGTCCCACCTATATAAAAACAAGAACAACCAAGACAACCACGAGCAAAAAACTTTGCCACTGTTTCATGATACTTAAATATCGTCCAATATTTTTTGAAACGCCTCGCGGTTGCGCATTACGTAAACATTTTTATCCTTAAACGCGTTTGTAACGTTCATATACTGCTCTAAGTATTTTTTTGATTCAATTTTGTTATTTTTTGCCAGATACGATCGCGCTAGTACCTCAATACATGTAGAACTCGGGTAATCAAAAATGGTGGTGCTTGCGATCTTTCCCTTTGCAATCTCGATAGCTTTTATGTAATCCGAGTTAAAGAAATAAATATTTGATAGAGTGCAAACAGACGAATCCTTATGAATCGCTTCGGCTTTTTTGTATTCCCCTAGTGCCTTGGCTAAATTTTTTTCCTTAGCGAGCTGTATCGCAATATTGAGATACGCAATCTGCACGTTCGTACTTTTCTTATCCACCGCATTGTCAATAGCAAGTGTAGCGTATTGTTTTACGTCCAAAGAATTTCCGAAGTATGAAGAAAGACGAGTGAGCAAGGTATAGACGTCCCCGAAAACTCTTTTACTGGCGTCAAGGGAGTTTGGTGCCATCGTCAGAATTTCGAGCGCTTCCACGGGTTTATTGGATCGATTGAAATAATCAGATGCGGTCAAATAACGCGCCCAGAAAGAATCATCAGGGAACTGTTCAATTTGCTCGAGATATTTGCCAACTGCCTTGTCATACTCTTTTTGGCTCCAGTATGAGTAACCGGCGAATTCCAAGGATTGTTTGTAGACGCCACGGTTTTTTGCGGTAGCCAATCCGAGTGAAAGGGCTTTTTCATAATACTCAATAGCCTTGACGAAATCGGCACTGGGAAAGGGCGTGTCACTTTCGGGGTTTGCATTGTCCAATCCTAGCGTAATATGTCCTAAATACGCGTATGCCACTGGGTTTCGCGGGTCTAGTTTCAGTACGATATTTAGGTTTTTTGTTGCGACCACGGCATCCTCATCATTTAAAGCAATTCGTGCTTTTTCAATAAAATAAGGCACCGCAAGTCCACGCGCGTACCATCCGCCCGCAAGAATAATAACGATCAAAACCGCTACCCATACGGGCCACTTTTTTGTATGTTGAGGTTCTATTACTCCAATTTCATCTGGCATGGATTTATTTATATGAACTTATTGATACAAGCTGACCGCGCCTCTTTTTGTCCTCGGCCGCTCGCTTAGTCTGCCAATCATCGGCGAATTGTCTATATTCTGGCCGGAGAGCGGTATAAAAACCGGAACTTTGAATCACGTATGTTTCCTTTTGGTCTTCACCGATGGGCATATTGGAAGCATCAAATTCCAGATCAACCACGTCACCCGTAACCATGTGAACATACTCACTCTCAGCATTATTTAATTCTCTCGTAACGTCTTTTTTCAGGCGATGGTGGTATGCTCGCGACAGCCTAACTTCCTCTTGCGTAAACTGTTTTCCCTCCACATCTTTCATTTGCTGAGTTACACCCACAAATCCAAGTGTATGCCTCTTGGTGGATGTAATCCGAAGTCGCAACTCTCCATCGGATAAAATAGATTCTTTCGGTAATCCGATAATTTCGTTATTATAGTGCCAAGCCCGTGGCTCACTAACCGCAACCTGTCGGTAACTCCCTTCGGCATCCTTGTATTCATATATAAGCGAGCAAACCTGATAACCAAAGAAAAACGGCGCTATTGCAATCGCTCCTTCGCCGAGACCTATTTTATGAAGGAGCCAGAAACCCAAAAATATAGGCAGAAGAGCAGCTGTTTTTATGTTACCAAAGGGGCTACGCTGATGAAACAGAGCTACAAATGTATTGGAAATAGCCCAATCGTCGCTGTATCCTGGAATCCAGTCACGAAACCATGATTTAGTAACCAAAAACGGCGCCACATTTTTTTTGAGATTTTTGAAAATAACCTCCACGCTATCATTCTTCTGGAAATGAATAGCGGTGTCTTTATCGTTATCCGATACTCCTTGTTGCCAGACTAGTTGTTGGTCAACAACCCGCGCGGCAATATCGACACCTTTTCTAGTCATAACCGCGGTTGGTAAAACTAAGCTTTCTTCAAACCCACGTCTTTTGAGAACGTAGAATTTGGTGTAATCCGAGTCCGCCACAATCTCGGTATTCTTGGGATGCACCACTCGTCGAAGTTTTAGCCACTTAAAGAAGCTTTCCTCAATTTCCCTTTCTTGTATTTGGAATAGAAGTTTGCCGTTCGTGGGTGTAACTTTTGCCGAAATTTTGTAAAGATCAGGCGAAACCAGACCGTCTTCGTATTTCTGTTTTGCTATTTCATATTTTGCGTTAAAACTCGTAGGCCGGCCAAACAGGATATCGTTTTCCAGCTTGTATTCCTTACCATCAAAATAAGCTAGAAATGGGGTGCTGGGGCTCCCCTTACCTCCTCCTGGGGCATCAGCGTTGGCGCTATCCGCCCCCCAAAGATTGTTATTGGAAGCGCTGTTATTATCATGATTTTTTTTACCTTTGACCAGATTGGAAACATTTATATACATCCATCCGAAAACAAGCATCACAACGAGCAGTAGAGCTTTAGAAACGAACGCCATTGAACTTAGGAATTTTCTCATAGTGTAATTAATGATAACACTTCCTCGATTTTCCGCAAAAACGCTTATCCACAGTATACTAAGTTAAAATGGAAACAGGTCTAACCAGATTTCTCTATAACCCATGAAGACAAAGATATAGGATTCCCGAATCTATCAATATACTCGATCTTGTCACCGGAAAGAGGCCTGAATATATCCGTAATGGACACAGTACAATTTCGCGCCAAGAAAAATTCTCTTAACTTACTGCGACTAAGCATATTCCGGCAATAATGCGGCAGTTCTATCTCAACATGATCGGGGATATCTTTTTCTAAAAGAAAGTTGATGATGATCGTCTTTTGGGCAACGCGCAGTAGCTCTTCCAACGCCATTCTAAGATTTTCCAATGGGATATATTCCAAAACTCGACTTGCTAATACCACATCAAAGTTAGCGGATGGGAACGGAAGTCTTAAGATATTTCCATGTTCGAAACGCACGCTCGGGTAAAACCGCCGACTTTCCGCTATATTTTTTTCTGCGATATCAAAACCAGTATAATCAAAAAAATTGTGAAGCCCATCTTTCATAAAACCGCTAAAATAATTTCCGGGTCCGCAACCGGCGTCTAGAAGTGAAAGTTGCGCTATTCTCCCCTCATGTCTCCGATATATTTTATCAAGCCGACGTCCCTCGGTTGTAGCGATAAAGTCCTGAAACCAGTTTGCTAAAAAATTGTTATCGCCCCATTTTAGATTGAACGACCTGCTGTAAAGAAACGCGAGCCCATTGACAATTTTATTTTTGATTGATAGGTCGATGCCTGGATTTTTTTCGAGGACTTTTTTAATTATCATCTCTCGAACGAAAAACTTTTGCGGATGGTAAAAAGGATAAAACCGATTGTACCGATTAGCGAAATCGCGGATATCTTGGTCATGCGTAAATTTGCCGACATTTTTTTGAATCCAATCGTCTAAATCCTCCATTGGGTTATAAGTAAGAGGGTTTTCCTCAGGCGTCGGCTTTTCAAAAATCCTGATGGTCATCTCAAAAAAATCTTTTTCCAGAGAGCTCCTTTCCTTGGTTTCTTGGTTAAGAAGCCATTTTTTTCTGACTTCCGCCGGAGAGGTATTGACATAAATCAGCTTGAAGTTTGCGCCCGCATTTTCTGCAACCCGTCTCGCGCCCTCTCTTTCGTGCTGGTACAGGTTACATGAATCAAATATTACTGTTCTACTGTCGGCAAGGAGTCTTTTTAACCTGCTGTATGTTTCTTGATACACGGAATTCCAATCCGCCGGCGACATCCGCTCAATCTTTTGCCATCGTTCGGCGATTATCTCATCCACTGATACCACGCCAAAGCCAAAGCGCTTCGCCAAAACGTGTCGGAGCGTCGTCTTCCCGGAGTAAGGCAAGCCAACCATGATATAAAGCATCGGTTTTGACATGGCGGTTTGTATCCCTTTAGGCTTTCTGATTATATAATGAACCCGTGAAAAAAATACTTATCATCGGCGGGTCGCGGTTTATCGGGCCACTGCTTATAGATGAATTCGTGAAAAGCGGCGACGAGGTGGCCGTGTTTAACCGTGGCCTAATCCAGTCAGAGTACGCAAGGGGCGTTAGGTTTATACAGGGCGATCGGGATCAAGGTTTCGGCATTTCGGAACACTTCGACGTTGTCGTGGACACTTGCGCCTACCGCGGAGAGCAGACCAAAAGGGCGATTGAAGAATTACGTTTTGATTTCTTCATACATATTGGCACGGCGGCTTCATATAGAAAATCTGGAATCTTTCCCATCAAAGAGGATTTTCAATTGGGTTATTGGCCGGTTTGGGGGAGTTACGGCAATGGAAAACTGGAATGCGAAGAGGTTTTGGCAAATAGTAAAATCAAATTCGCAGTCATTCGACCAGTCTATATTTTGGGTTCAAATAACTATTGCGACAGAGAGCGATTTATATACTCAAGAATCAAGAATGGCGCCCCAATTATTTTGCCGGGCAACGGCCAAGCCCTAATCCAATTCGTTTTCGTCAAAGACGTTGCGAGATCAATTGCACTAATCGCGGAGAAAAAAATCGTTGGAACTTTCAATTGCGCTGGTGATGAAACAAGTACGTTAGAAGGACTGGTTGAAGAAATGGGGCGGATTATGCAACTTGAGCCGAAACTACGATATAATCATGAAACAGACGGCGAAAAGTTTGACATTTCCGAATTCCCCTTCGCCAACATCAATCTTGTATGCGATAACTCGAAGTTGAAGAATATGGGCATTGTTTTCGCGCCCTTTCAAAAGGGTTTGCAGGAAGATTACAAAAGTTATTACCAGCATGTCATTTGATAAGTCCTCGAAAGAAAAAAGGGGAGGAACGCGTAATTCTGTGGCTATTATCTTAGCGGCCGGCCGCGGTATACGACTAAGACCATTGTCCGATGCCTCCCCAAAATGTCTTATTCCTGTCGGCGAATTTTCCATACTTTATCGTCAAATCAAGTCTTTGCAAACGCACGGGATCAAAAAAATTATTCTAGTCGTGGGGTTTATGGCGGAGAAAATCAAGCGGTATACAGAAGAGGCATTTCCCGATCTAAAAATCCAATTTGTCTATAACCACCAATTTGAAGTTACCAACACTATTTATTCACTAGCTCTTGCCGCAAAAACTGTTATGCCGGGTACTGAAGTGTTCCTGCTGAATGGCGACGTAGTATTCGATCCGAATATTATAAGCCTTTTACAAAATGCTGAATGCGACGAAAGTTATGTTGCGGCGCAAATGGGTCTCTGCACCGAAGAAGAAATAAAAATAGAACTGGCCAGCGACAAATCGGTTGCGCGGCTTAGTAAAAAAATCCCGCCGACGCGGGCAATAGGAGAGGCTATTGGCATAAATAAATTTTCTCCAAAATTTTTTATAGAACTTAAAAAAAGCTTAAAATCACTTAAAGACGCCTATCCGATGGAATACTTCGAATATGCTGTTGAACACGTCCTAAATAGCGGAGCAAAAATCTATCCGTTGGATATTAAAGAGCTTAAAGCAATTGAGATTGATTTTTTGGACGATCTTAATCGCGCACAAAACGAGGTTTTGCCATTCCTATCTTAATTTTTGGATTCTTGATAGAAGCGTCTTATCTGATTTGTAATGTTAATGATTTTGTCTTGTACCAAAGAATAGTGCACTGGTAGCGACAAGGATTCCTCCGCAATTTCTTCAGCAATCGGAAAATCGCCGGTTTTGTATCCTAGGGTTTTAAAAGCGGGAAGATACGGCAACGAAACTGCATAAGGATTCATTATGCGTATCCCGAGCTTATGCAAAAAGTCTGTCAGCTCTTTTTTCCTTTTGGTGCGTATAGAGAAACGATATCCATTCGTGAAATAGTTGGAACGTTCTTTCGGTAGTATCAGATCACCGACTCTTTTAAGAAGTTCCTGATACAAAAAATAATTTTCGCGCTGTTTTATTACATGCGATTCAAGAAATGGAAACTGTACGTTCAAGACTGCCGCGTGAAACGAACTTAACCGACTTGCAACACCGATAATTGCGTTGTTTGAGTGGGATTCTTTCAGAGTCGGCGCGCCATAGGTACGCATCATGGATATTTTCTCCGCTAGAGCCTTATCATTCGTAAAGACCATTCCCCCATCACCGAACCCATTGAGGATCTTAGTGTGATTTAAACTCAAACATATTAAATCACCGAATTGCCCTATCGATTTATCTTTGTATCGTGATCCGACGGCCTGTGCCGCGTCAACAATTACTCGCAAGCCATGCTTTCGCGCAATTTCCAGAATAGGATCCATGTCCACCATTTTGCCGTCTAGATGAACCGGTAAAATGGCTTTAGTTTTTGGCGTAATAACTGCCTCTATTTTCGAAACATCAATGTTGAATGTTTCCAAATCTACATCAACAAAAACCGGTGTCGCGTTTACCCAAGCAATAGCGCTAGCAGATGAGAAAAACCCGACTGTCGGCGTAACCACCTCGTCTCCCGGCTCAATGTCGCAGGCCTTAAGCGAAAGTATGAGCGCGTCAGTCCCGCTCCCAACACCGAATGCGTATTCCGCGCCGCAAAACTTGGCCAATTTTGTTTCTATCTCTTGTACCTCCCTCCCAAGTATAAAATCCTTCTGGCGGATAACAGTCCAGAAAGCTAGGAGAATTTTTAGGTTTAAAAATTGATTAATCATTAATATGTTATATGCACTTTTTATAGTTTGTTATACTAGCATTTATGTACCATTTTAGCAGAGCGTTCAAGCTGTTCACAATGATCCAGAATAAGGGGACAACCTACAAAGAATTGATAGAATTCTTGTATGGCGAGACCCCACCCACGAATCATGATTTTTTGGCAAGAATTAATCCGTCTGTGGTTACGGAAACAATTAAATCGAATGCTTACGACGAAAAGGTATGTTATGAAGAAAATCCAAATCCGAACGCTACGATCGGATTCCTGATCGAATATCCCTTTCACTACTATATCTATAAAAACATTTATCCGCATTTACCTGAATCGGAATTTATCGTTGATGCGATTTGGATACGCAGGAATGTAAAAAATTGGGAGGAACTCATCGAGGGTTTTACAAAATTTCTTAATGTCGAAAAAGTGCGATTTCGTATTTTTCATACCGGGCTGGACGCCGACGAATTTTTTAAGAATTACCAAATACTGGTTTCCAATACCAATAAACCCATTCTTGATCTACCCTGCAACCAGAAGAAGAAAAAAGTTCGAGTGATGTACGGACATAGCAAAGACCTTTGGAACTTCGGCCCTTGGTCGCGCGTTTTTGATCTCGCGCTCGTTTACGGGCCATACAGCCACAAGTATGTCCGCAATTATACCCACAGCGTCGTAGTGGGAAACGCCCGGTTTGACGGCTGGTTTAGCGGTGAAGTAGATAAAGGCATTCCTGCAGATCTAAAAAAACGTTTAGATCCCCATAAAAAAACCATTTTATATTTACCCACCCACGGCAATCTTTGTTCTTTGGAGTTTATTACAGTAGCGATGCCGGAGTTGCTTGCCAATTACAATTTCATCATTAAACCGCACCAATTGACCCTTTACGCTGACCCAGAGCGGCTCGATAAATTCCGCCAATTTATTATAGATGACCCAAACAGCGAACGGATTATATGGGTGGATGACTACTCCGATCTTGTCGGTTTGCTTGCTGCCTCGGACGTAATCATCTCGGACAATAGCGGCGCCATCTTTGACGCGGTACTACTTGATAAGCCGATAGTGCTTATTGATACCTTGACTGATCAATTTTTCGAAAAAGAGATGTGGAACATCGAAAAGCGCGGCAAGGATGTTTGGGATATTCCCTTATCATATCCCGGTAGTATTGAACAGCAAATCAAGCATGATAAACAAATGCAAGTCGGTGAGAATGTCAGAGACGCTCAGGAACTGTCCGATGCTATCGCGCACGCGCTTTCCGGCATTGAACGTGAAGCAGGCCGCAGAAAACGTATCAAGGATCTAATTTTTTCTTATCGGGACGGGTCATCGGGCCGGAGGTCGGCGAGTGCTATCAGATCTTTGGTGAAATCAGAATCGAGAGAGAAAACATTCCTAGCATTACAAGCCGAGATGGAGGTCTCGAGAAATACTATTTTTTTAAAAGAGATGATAGCTGATTTGCAGCGCGTCGCACGTTCATACTTTAGGGTATCCCCTTTATACGAAGAACGTGACGGTCTAAATTTAGTGCAGTTTAGTATTATTGTCCCAACTTTTAACAATTGTGAATCGTTGGAAGATACTCTAAATTCACTGGTGAGACAGCGTGATATAGAAAGGAGATCATTCGAAATTATTGTAGTTAATGACGGTTCCCATGATGCCACGACGGAAGTGGCGCGGAAATTTATTCGAGATCATCCGCAACAAAAAATCCTATATTTAAAATATCCTCAAAATAAAGGCGCGGGGTTTGCGAGAAATACGGGCATTTTGCGTGCGAGGGGAGATTATATCGCTTTCACCGATGATGATTGCATAGTTCCACTCGATTGGCTGGTTAATTTCCAAAAGGATTTTGAAGAGAATCCAGAAGTTGTCGGCGTCGGCGGGTGGCATCAGTGGCACAAAACAGCGAACGCAAAAAAGTTAAGCATAGTTGGAAAATATTTGGCATGGCAGGTGTCTCCGATGGAAAAACTTCCCAATAAATCTTTTAGATGGGCGGAGACTAATATTTGCGGGAATACTTCCAATGTTTGTTATCGTAAATCTGTGTTAAAAGAAGTTGGGGGGTTCAGTCACTACTATCCCGCAGCTACTGTGGAGGACACGGAATTGGCAATCCGAATTCATAAAGCAAAATTTCAACTACTTTACTTGCCGCGAATGGTTATGCATAAGAAAAAATATTCTTTACACGGTTTTGTAAAGAATAATCTATTGCGTGGGTTAGCAAACCATATTACAAGTAAAATTCACCCTGATTATAATTATCTTTTCAATATTTCTGGCTGGAACGGACTGTTTATCTTGTGTAGAAACTTGATACATATCTTCAGTTCTAAATTCGGCGCGGCGCCTTTGCGTTTCCCCGAAAGATTTCTATTTGCTGGTATTTCTATACTAATGAATTTTTGCCTTGTAATTGGTAAATATTCCACTGCCATGGCTGTTCTCAAGAAAAAGACTCAGCCGCATTGATTTCTAGTGAAAACTCTTAATAAAAATGGGTGTTTTCCCTTCTGTGTTTGGCAATATCTCCGAAACTTTATCAAGCTCGCAGGCAATTTCATTATTAAGCAACGATTGTAGTGTTTTTAGGAGCCGCTCACCAACCGCTGGAGAGTAGCGCACCGAAGGGATAAAGCGAAATACTAATTTATCCGGCGCGGTCTGCTCAAACTGGTAACGTGCAATCTCATCATGGAAATCTCTCGCCATAGCAGATGAAATGGCCAGAAACATTACCGATTTGCCACTAGGCATCTCGATACTGCCACCGGTACGTCCGGTGAACGTAATAGTCTTTGTCTGTCTTCCGCAAGAACACGGCTCTGAATTGATCATGCCCCTGTCTCCAATGTCATACCTAATAAAAGGCATGACTCTATTAAAAAAATAGGTAACCACCACATTTCCTTCTGAGTTACATGGAAGTGGTTCCCCATTGTTGCCTGTAATTTCAACATAATTTAGCCATGGAATAAGATGATTACCACCATATTTACATTGGAAAGCGATCATGGAACATTCCCTTGTCCCATAACTCGAAAAAATCTTACCTTCAAAAAATCTTGACAAATTCATTATTTCTTTTTGGTCAATGTATTCTCCGCGATATAAAATATGTTCAAATTTTAATAAGACCCCATCTTCTTTAGAAAAATAAGCCAAACGCCGCAGGAGAGCGGGAGTTATAACGAGGATTTTTGGTTTCACTTCTAAAATCCAGGGATAGAAAACTTGTTTCCGGTTCTTTTCTCCTTCAATCTGACTTCCTAGAAATTGCTTTCCAATTTTCTGCAAATAGTAATGGGTTTGTAAACCTACAATCGCGATTGATCCTTTTAGTGTACCGTTGAATCGAAGCTCCTCATAAAATGCCGCAGTCCTTGTTGCTAATTCTAAAGTATCTTGGTAAAAAGAAAGGGGTTCACCCGTAGAACCTGACGTTGAATTTGGAAGTAACCGACGAGGAGAAGTGGAATCTGTAAGCAGTTGCGTGAGCGGAAGTTTTTTTATTTTTCCACGAGTGATAATGGGTATATTTTTAAAATCTACTTGGTGATTATCTTCATCCGCTTTTCTGAAGAAGGTGGCATAGTAGTCGATATGTTCTTTCGCAAAGTGGATTATCTCATTTATTTTCCTAATCTGGATCGTTTCCCAATCGGTTCGCGAGAAATCGTCTGTTTGTCGAAGTGCCCACCCGATGGGGTATACTGCAAGGATAAAACGGTAAAGCCAAAGATTCCAGAAACTTATTTGAAGAGTTGGAAACCAGTAATCGATTAATTTCTTTGCCAAAAAAATTTTCAAGTGAACAAAAAATTGTCTCATGAGAAATTCAGTTGCTATCTTCGGGGGGGTTGTACAGAATGTACCACAACCCTGCCCTCTTACATAAATACATCACGCGTTGAGATGTCTGAGGAAGGAGATTGCCCAATATTTCTAGATAGCGTACAAAGAATACTTTGGCGGTCTCTTTGGTTACGGTTCGGATAATTATATCCTCAAAACAGAGTTCTTTCGTTCGAGGTGAGAAATTGCGGATGTTTTCAATAAACTTGTTTTTTTCTGGCTTGGTGTATTCTCCGGTTGACAAGCGGAAAATGTACAAATCCGATAAGGTATCGAAATCGCGACCACGTATCGCGCTTATTAGTTTCTCCAGAAACTTAGCAACCCCCCGCTCATCTTCGGTGACCGGACGCTCAAGATAAGATAGTGAAACCCTCATATCACACAAGTTTATTGATAGCTAGTATAGCACCACCTCGTGCTAATATAATAGGAGATCATGAAATTCTCTGTTGCTCGATTATTAGCCGCTAGTTTTCTTACTGGAGAACCCGTTTCTCTTAAGTTGGGATTATTGAGTAACTCCACAACGGAAAATGTTGAAGTACTTCTGAACACGATTGCTTTAAAGCGAACGTGTTTTTGGGCTGAGCGTGAAATTTATGTCTTGCAGTTGGCAAAACTAAAACAGTTGCTTTATTGGGCAAAATCTGTCCCTTATTGGCAAGCGCATTTGCGGAGAATAAATTTTACCTCATTTTCCTCTTTGGGACAGATTTCTAAGTTACCGATTACAACAAGACAAAGTCTAACCCTTGTTCCTCTCGAAAATAGAAGTGATGTAGCAAAAGCTAAAAACAGTAGGGCCGTAATCGGCACCACCTCGGGCTCCACGGGCCATCCTTTGCAATTTTATCGAAGTAAAATTTCTAAAATTAGGACTAGGGGAATTTACCAGTTAATCATGGAGCAGGCCGCGCATATGGGGGGTCTCGCTTGGGGAAACCCACGAGCTTTCAATCTCGGTATCCAGCGACAGCAGACCTTATACCCATGGGCGGAGTTCTTGTGGGGCACCAAATTGGAGGAGGCGCAGAAAAATCGGACAGAGTTTTATGAAATATTACGTTCTCGCAAGATCCAGATTTTATACACAAACGCTTCATATTTGAAACGTCTGTACTACTGGATGGATAAAGACAACGAGTTTTTCCAATTCCGATGTATTGTGTATATAGCACAGCAACTCAATAAGCGAGAACGGAGTGAACTTGAAAAATTTTTCAAATGTCCAACACTTTCTATTTACGGTACCCAGGAGTGTTCGGTTATAGGAATAGAATGCTCGGAGCAACAAGAAGTATTCCACATGGTGCCAGAACTTGGTTATTTGGAAATAACTGATTACAGGAAACGGGATCTTCCAATCGGACAAATCGGAGAAGTCACGTATACTTATTTTGAAAACGAGATTAGCCCTTTTATCCGATATCAAGTGGGTGATCAGGGAAAAATCGAACCAAGAGGACGGTGTGCTTGCGGAAAAAGTGGCGAAGTATTATTTTTTGAGGGCAAAACGGCAGAAATCATTGATCTTCCTGATGGAAGCGGCGTTATTGTTAAGGCAATTTCTATCGCGATTGATGAGGCCTTAGCGGGAAGAATATACCAATTCCAACTTATTCAAGAAGGTCACAAAACGCTTCGGATCAAGATTATTCCCAAAGACGAATTCAATAATGAAGAAGAGGACTCTTTAGTCACAAAAATTACTTCAATGTTGCACTACTCTATGGACGTGGTAGTAGAAAAAGTCAAAGTAATACCGTCGGGACTCTTGGAAAAAACCCCACTTTTTATCAAATCCGTCTAAAAATAATACGCGGGTTACGACCTCTTGTTAGGTCGTAACCCGCGTTTCCCGCTGGCCCTGGGTTACTTTTCCTTGTAAAACTTGCCGCTGATCGGCGCTCTCCCGCTGGGAGTGAATGTTCCGTCGAGCATCCCGCCGAAGACTGTGGAATAGGTGAGATCCCAGGCGCCCTCACCGAGCCGGATCCCCACCCTGATAACGCCCTTCTCGTTGCTTGCGACCAACTTGGCGTGAGGCACATCCCTGCCGTTCACCTTGTAGTTCTTGATGACGGCGTTACCGTCGGCACCCACCGACACCGCCTCGAAAGTGGAGACGAAGCTCTGATTCGTGTCGTACTTCCACTTCCCAAGAAGAGGGTCGAGACCCTTCTTCTCTGACAGCGCGGCCGGCACGGCCTCCTTCGGGGCGTTCTGTGCGAGGACGGGCTTGTCGGTGGTTACCATCTGTTGCTGGGCGAGAGCCACGTCCGCATTGAACGTGGCGACGGGGCTCGTGAGCGTGAAGACGCCCACGAACACGAAGATGAGAACTGCCGCGAGATTCGCCTTCATGGCTGCCTCCTTGGCTAGGGGTTAAAGTCTCGAGCCAGAACACACTACGGGGCAAGCATTCTTGTCCCTCTGAAGACCAGAATACACGTATACAGGTTTATTGTCAAGAGGTTCTCGGTGGATATCTTGTGGATATCTTTAGATAAAGTTTGTTCCCGGGAAATATTTCTGTTACATTAAACTTAACTCAAGTATATGCGAAACATCATCTCCTGGAATGTTAATGGGCTTAGGGCAGTACATCGCAAGGGAAACATCGAGCAGGTGTTACATATGAAACCGGATATTCTCTGCATCCAGGAGACCAAATCACTACCTGAACAGCTATCGACAGAGTTAAAAGAGCCAGAGGGCTACTATTCGTACTTCCACTTCCCTACCCAGAAAAAGGGTTATAGCGGCGTAGCTATATATTCTAAAGAAGAGCCTTTAAAAGTTTCACGTGACATGGGTATAGAAGAATTTGACCAAGAAGGAAGGCTAATTATAGCTGAATATAAGGATTTCACATTGATAAATTGTTATTTCCCCAATGGCGGAGGGGCCCCGGAGCGGCTCCGGTACAAGCTTGATTTTTATGATTATTTCCTAGAATTCATAAATAAGTTACACAAGAAACAACTGAATATTATCTTCTGCGGCGACTTGAATGTAGCCCACAAGCCAATAGATCTAGCCAGACCGAAAGAAAATGAAACTCATGTTGGTTTCCTACCAATAGAGAGAGCTTGGATAGATAAACTTATTTCTCATAATTGGATAGATGTCTTTCGACACTTTTACCCTGATCGGACGGAAGCTTATACATATTGGGATATGAAGACTTTTGCCCGAGAAAGAAATGTGGGATGGAGGATAGACTACTTTTTCTCTTCTCCGGAAATGCTAGGAAAAATAAAATCCATAGAAATACTTGACAACATTTTAGGTTCAGACCATTGCCCTATCCAACTAGTCCTAAAGGACTAGTAAACCCTAAATTCTAAGCCCTAAATTCTAAATTTTAGGATTTAGAAATTAGGATTTAGGATTTAAAAAGACAAGTTATCCACACCTTGTCTTTTATATTTGTCCTTTATGAGATAGAGTAGACGCAGGCGCTTGGCGGGTATTCTCGGTTCTCTAATCGAGATTGGAATCCAAGCATGTGTTCTTGGAAGGCCATTCCAGTTGCCGGAAACTCATTCTGGTTTGGGAGTTTGGGCAAGGATGACGAACCCTCAACTTTATTTATTTTTGGTCCCGTGCATCCAGTAGTCCTGTTCTCTTTTTCTGGAATGATTTTCCTTGGCATCCCGAAGCTCGCAAGAGCGAAGGATGCCCGATCTCGCTTAAGGCGGGACGAACCCGCTAGCAGATCGCCTGCTGGCGGTTTTTGTTCCGACGCAAACTGTCGTTTGGTCGGAATCCCGACCTGAGCGTCGGGATTTATAAAAATTCTGTCTTTGACTAATTAACAAATAAAAACTGATGGATGTAAAAAGTTGTTTATTTAAAGGAAAACTAGACAATAAATTAGTCAGACTGTGGATAATTGTGTGGAAGATGGGGACTAAAAGACATAGTATAATGGTCAAATGTCCTTACTTGCCTACCGGCAGACAGGATTTAAGCCCTTTTTTAAAATATAAGTTTCGCGTGAAACTTTATGGTTAATAGAACAGAAAAAAGGAAGTTAGGAGATATCGGGGAAAATATAGCTTGTGATTTTTTGAAAAGTAGGGGATTTGAAATTATAGAAAGAAATTATCTTAGAAAATGGGGGGAGATAGACATTGTCACCAGAAAGTCTAATCTTATTCATTTCATAGAAGTAAAGAGCGTTACACATGGAACATCTGAATACAGGCCTGAAGATAATATGCACCCATGGAAACTGAAGCGGTTATCACGAGCTATGCAAACGTATTTATTGGACAGAAAGCTAGATTGCGACTGGCAATTAGACCTCGTAACGGTCAAAATTGACCAACAAAACCGAAAGGCAAGGGTGGAAATAATCGAAAATGTGATTATCTAGTGCGGGATACCGTAATCGAAACGGTGACTACAGTTTGGAAAACTGTCGTTTTGCCACTAAACTAATCCCGCGAGATTTAAATGTATCAGAATAAGAGTAGCCATTCAATTTATCGGATTAACTGAAGTTGAACTGTTGATAAATTACCCCGGTAAAAATGCTATGATTTTAGAGTGTCCGGGCCATGGGGTAGTGGTAGCCTACATCTATGGGGTAGATGCAGCGGCGGTTCAATTCCGCCTGGCCCGAGTGAAAACAACAACGATAAGATGTGCTTTTTGCAAGAGCAAATTTGTTCGACCGATAGGTCGATACAGAGAAGCTATTAAATTTAAATGGAAACAATACTGTTCCCCAAGCTGCAAACACAAAATTAAAATTCGAGCTAAAGAGTTTAAATGTGGAAATCCAAATTGTAGTAATACAGTTTTTAAAACCCCATCAGATATTAGACGGAGTATATCTGGAAGAATGTACTGTTCTCAAACATGTGCAGCGATATATAACAATCACAACAGAGCCAAATATAACACTTGCAAACGTTGCGGAAAGACTATCTCTAGTTGGAATAAATACTGTTCCTCTAAATGTGCGGCAGACAATAGAAAAAAATCATTAGACCAAACTCGATTCGATGCTATTGCAAGGATAAGAAAGTTCTACAAATCCTATAAACGAATTCCGGTGAAACGTGAGATGTATGGACTGTATAGAACAGCTAGAATTGCTTTTGGTTCTTGGAATAAAGCCGTAGAGGCATCGGGATTTGATCCAAACCCAGTTTTATTTGCGAAAAGATTTGTTGCTAATGATGGGCATGCCTGTGATTCATTTGCTGAAAAGGTTATCGATGACTGGCTATTAGAAAATAATGTTCTGCATGAAAGACATTATCCTTATAGCAATCCGCGTTTCACGGCTGATTTCAAAATCGGTGATAATACCTTTGTTGAATATTTTGGCCTAGCTGGAGTACAAAGATCCTACGATGAAATCATTTCAAAAAAGAGAGCAATGTCAGACAAATCTGGGATTAGGTTAATTGAGTTGTACCCAAAGGATATTTATCCAACAAGTAAACTTAAAAACATTTTAGATAGGCTTATTGAAATTTAATTCGGGCCGCTGGGAATCGAACCCAGTCCTTACGCTCCCAAAGCGCAAATACTACCGGTATACGACGGCCCGCCTACGCCAAGGCTACGGCGGGTAAGCCCGCTTAACCTTTTCACTTCGGGATTTCAAAATTCGGGCTGCCGAGAATCGAACTCGGGTCTCACACTCCCGAAGCGTGTATACTACCGCTGTACTACAGCCCGTAATGAGGAACAGCGCTCATGCTCGCATGAGCATTGTTTCCGAACGCCCGGGCTGTATGTATTCATACAGCCCGTAATGAGAAACAATTTATCCTATCACGCAAGATAACGATTTCCAAATATCGATTTTTTATCTAAATAAGCTGTTATCTCTTCACTTTTCAGGAGCCGATAATCTGGTCATTCTTTGGGTGTGTTTTCTTCCACCAGCGAATCAACAATATCCGCAGACCATATGCCAGCAAAAGAGGAATGATAATGAAAATAAGCGCAATAATGAATCTCATATATTTTGTAGTTTAAGGGGCACCACCGGCGCTGCCAGCGCCTCCGGGACCATCTCCAGCTCCTGCGCCATCTCCAGGTCCGCCACCAGCTCCGGCGCCACCTCCAGCGCCGGCACCACCACTAGTTCCTGCATCACCAGGGGGACCGCCCGGTTCGCCTGATTGACCACTTGTAGGACCTGTGGGACCGCTGACACCCGTATCTCCAGTTTCTCCAGTTTCTCCAGTTTCGCCCTGCTCGGCGGTAACGGCTGTATCAATGTCTGCGGGAGTTAGGCCGGTATCGTCAGGATCATTCCCGCCACCCCTAGCACCCATAGGCCCAAAACCAAAGAAGCCTCTGACCCCATTTATTGCACTAGTAGCGAGATTTCCAAGCGCAGCTAACGCTCCGCCAAACGCGGCATTGATCGCACTGCTGATTGCGCCGTTAAAAGCAGCATCCGCGATTGAAACAACGCCTAGCGCCAATCCGAAGGGACCGAGGGCGAGAGCAGCTATTGCCAAAGCTATGTTAAGTCCGAACGCCGCATCACTGGTCGGACCAGTACCTAGTCCTACTGCGCTGAGCGCTACACCAGTGACAGAGTTGTTTATTCCAAAACTAACCGCGTTGCTAAAAGAAAAACCACTAGATGTATCACTGCTTGATGGCGCCGTTCCGGTTCCGCCAGTCGCATCTGGACCATCTGGAGGAGCATTAGAACCAACATCTGGCGCGCCTACTCCTCCAGTAGGTGTGCCTGTAACTGCGCCGCCAGTCGCGTCCGGACCATCTGGGGGAGCGGCATCACCAGAAACGCCCGGGGCGCCTACTCCGGTAGGGGCAGATGGCCCTGTAGACCCGGTATCGCCATCCCCACCCGATGCCGTCGGTTCGGGAGCGGGCGCTGACGAAAGTTCCAAAACATCTTCAATGGACCATCCGTCGACGCCCGAATCGAAATTGACCTGATACCAATTGTATCCGTTTGCCGCAGATGGCCCCGAGACGATTATGCCTAATATCCCAATGGATTGAGTGCCTAAAAGAGTTCCCGCGGTAGACGGAGTTGTTCTGACATTGACGTTTTGAGTCACTCGCACCCTGTCTCCGACTCTAAATTTGGCGCTAAGTTCAGTGCTCGGAGCAGGAGCGGGAGAAAAAATCGAAGTCCCATAGCCCGCAGACTGATAGACGGGCAGTTGAGCCGGGACACCCTGAAATGCGGCATAGTAATAGACGTCACCATTCCTATTATCCGTTAATCCGACTGTAAAACTCCCTGTCGTCGTGCCACTCACAGTCGCAAAAAGCCAACCAGAGCTACCATCTCCCAACAAAGTGGTAGTGCGCTTCGTCCATACTAAACTCGGCTGGAAACCGGTTGTAATAACTCGCGATGCCGTGCCATCGCCCGTATACGAGCCGACGCATATCACACCTCCCGATGAACAATCAGAGCCAGCGAACGCGGTGTACGTGTAGCTGACACTAGCGGTATTGACTTCTGGGTCTGGCGATACCGTAAATCCATCTGCTCCTAAGATGATTTCGGATCCCGTGCTACCAGAGGCGAGGGTAGCGGGCATAGCAGACGATTTCCACATTAAGTTCAGCGAGGCACCAGATTTTATAGTGACTACTTCCGGCGCGAATCCGAGCCCGGATATAGAGAGACTCGAGCCGTTACCGTTGTAGGAGCCTGACTTAACCGCAAAAGCGACTGACGCCTCCGCGCTTGGAGCGGTAACGAGCGAGTAAATGCCCGTCGACGCCACGGTAAGCGCAAAAATCATCCAAGCTGTGAACACCTTGTTTTTAACAATAGGAAACATGTACTTAATATTGTACTACTTTTTTATAAAGTGAAATATAAATCAAATCACGCAAGTTGGGGACAACCAAATATAAATAAGTAGATTTTTAAAGGAAAAAATGTTAATTTGGATGGGCCTATTGGCAAAAGATCTTTTGAAAAATGAAGCGGGTATGGTTTAGTGGTAGAACAGTTGGTTGCCAATCAGCTGGCGGGAGTTCGATTCTCCCTACCCGCACAATTTAATAGAGGTCTGATAATAAAATTGCCCCCATAGCTTAACGGATAAAGTACCCGTCTTCGGAACGGGTGATCTGGGTTCGATTCCTGGTGGGGGCATTTGAGAAAAATGTCTAATTTATAATGACTAATGCTAAATTAAAATTCACGATACCAGAAGAAGTGAAAGATATTTCGCGGGTATTTAGCGCTGCCGGATTTGAAAATTTTCTAGTGGGTGGATGCGTACGCGATTTAGTGATAGGAAGAACACCTAAGGATTGGGACGTCGCCACGAAAGCGAAACCGGAGGAGATAATCAAACTTTTCCCAAAAACATTTTACGAAAATGAGTACGGCACGGTAGGAGTAGTCAACGAGCAAACGAGTGACAAAACTCTCAAGGTGGTTGAGGTGACCCCATACCGGCTCGAATCTGGCTATTCGGACTTCCGCCGACCGGACAAAGTGGAGTGGGGCAAGACTATAGAAGATGATTTGGCGCGCAGAGACTTCAGTATGAACGCGCTGGCCTATAATATTGAGACGGAAGAATTGCTTGACCCATTTGGGGGCAAGGCGGATATCGAGAAAAAACTTATCCGCACCGTGGGACTGCCGGAGGAAAGGTTTGGCGAGGATGCTCTCCGGATGTTTCGAGCATTGCGTCTCGCGAGCGAATTAAACTTCGCGATAGAACACGAAACTCAAACGGCGATAACGAAACACGCCGGACTTTTGGAGCACATCTCCCGCGAACGCGTGCATGACGAGTTTGCAAAAATTATCATGTCGGATACGCCTGCGCTCGCCTTTGACTTGGCCGCCCGTCTCGGGCTTCTGAATTTTATCTCACCGGAGTTTGAAAAGGGGATAGGGGTGGAACAAAATCAAGCGCACGCCTACACGGTCTGGGAACATTTACTCCGAACTCTTAACCACGCCGCCAAGAAGAATTTTCCGCTCCATGTGCGTTTGGCCGCATTCATCCACGACGTGGCTAAACCTCACACGAGAAAGTGGCTCAAAGGTCAGTGGACCTTCTACAACCACGAGGTTATGGGAGCGCGGCTGGCGAGAGTCATTCTCTCAGACCTGCGATTTCCAAAAGAAATTATTGAAAAAGTGGTTAAGCTCGTACGCTGGCACATGTTTTTCTCTGATACTGAAAAGATTACGCTAAGCGCTGTGCGCCGTATTGTGAGAAATGTCGGGGTTGATCTCATCTGGGATCTTGTTGATTTGCGCGTCTGCGATAGGATTGGTACTGGTCGCCCCAAGGAAACACCTTTCCGCCTGCGTAAATATAAGTCGATGATTGAAGAAGTGTTGCGCGATCCCATTTCTGTTAAACAACTTGCTATAAATGGTGAAAATATAATGAAACTCACAGAGACTGGTCCAGGCCCTCACATCGGTTTCATCCTGGAAATTCTCCTCTCCGAAGTACTAGAGCATCCTGAACTAAACACGCGTGAGTACTTAGAGCAAAGAGTGGGGGAATTACATGCTCTCAAACCTGATGAATTAGTTGAACTGGGCAAAACCGCTCGATCTAAAAATGAAAACGAGGAAGAAAAAGAAATAGAAAAAATACGGGAAGAGTATAAAGTTCAGTAGTTTCACAAGACTTTGGCTACATATTATCCTAAGTTTAGTCTCTACATCTAATTCATACTATCGTGAGTTATAGATGTATGGGTAAAGAGACAACTAAGAGATTGATTTATAAGAGACCGAAATATTCTCGTAAATGTTTGTCGTTCTCAATTTCATCGACAATCATATAGAGAAGGTCTTTCCCAATACCAATATCTGTTTTCAAAAGTCCCACAATGTCTTCACAATCATATGGATAAACCCAGACACTATCTTGCAAACGATAGAAGCCAGCCGAAATAAAGACACTACGAATTTGATCACGTGCTTTTCTTTTTTTCTCCGGAATATCAAAGATAACAACTCGCCATTTCTTGTCCCACTTAGGCGGACGTTTGAATTTATAATCTTCAAGTTCCCAATGCCTTAATTTCTTTTCTCCCACCTCGGTCAGTTTATATCTGTTGTCTTGGTACATGAGCAACCCCTTTTTCACCAATTTACTTGCTGAAGAACGCACAATCTCTTCTTGACGTTTGTTGGGGAGAAGGCCGAGTTTTCCCATAGCCCCTATCACTTGAGGAGCAACTAACCCAATACTCAAAACCCCAGCAAGTTTCACCGAGTCTAGAATTAACTTCTGAATTTCCCCGCGCCTAACTCTTCTCTTATTATTTTCCTCTAGTTTGCCCATACATCTATAATACACGATCGTGAGTTATAAATGTAGAGATGATGGTGTAGATATTAGATGGTTAATTTAATTTGATATGTGACTATGCCGCTTGTGTTTTTTGTGCCTCATTTCCAAGAACTGATTCTTCACGAGACTTCCAGACCATTTCAAAAATTTGCCGCATAGTTTCTGCAATCGCTTCATTTTCGATAATAACACCCTGCAAATCTTTAAAGGCCATGATGCGTACAAAAGTGTCCCCGATTTCAATTGAATTTCTTGCGGAATAAGTCGTGGGAGGAACTATTTTCATAGTCCGACCGTATTCTTTATCAGTATCACGCCAGCGTTTGAGATTTGGATTATCAGGCACAATACCACGCACCGTGATGTGATCTTGCTTTAATCTCTCATTATAATCATCGAAAATCTTTAAAAGCTCAGGAGACGCGTCAGTTGCTTCAGCATAGAATCCGACAATCTCTTTGTCCTTCATTCTCTCCACGCCATAAAGTGCAATATCTTCGATACCTCGTAACCCCTCAAAATAAAGTGTCTTCGGTTTTTCTCCACCAGAAGTCAAGGCCAAGAGTTCTGGCAGAGATTGTTTTGCGATTCTAAGACGCTCTTCGGCCTCACCGAAGAACTCTTCCGGCGACTTTGCCGTAAAGACTTGCTTCTTCGCATTGGGGATTTTGAGCACCAAGCCTTTCTTTCTAAGATCATCGAGCACCACATATACTGTCGGTCGTTTTAAGCCACTTTTCTCGGCCACGGCATAGGCGGTGGTTTGACCAAGACTAAGCAGAGCCAGATACACCTCGCTCTCTTTGGCACTAAGTCCTAGACTTCGTAAAGATTCTTCTATTCTCATAAGCAACTGTATTGTATGTTATAGCAATAAAATAGTCAAGTTTTATGACTACTATATGAATAGTACTACAAAACACTCTATTTTATAAGCTTTTTTAGCTATATAGTCATAAGTAGTTATTGACTATTAGCTTTGAATAGTATATAATGTTTGCAGACTGAACATTGAAAGCCGATAAGCCCTGACCAGTAATGGCAGGCACGGTACAGGAGACCAGTCATGGACCTAAACAAGATCAGTTTTTTCAGGCCAGTTGTGGGCAAGACTCTTCGCGAGCAGCTCGAGGGCAAGAACCTCGCAGGCCGCGAAGTGGTTGAATACCTTCGCTCCATAGGGGGCGAACGGTACGCGGAGTTCACTCCGCCCGCGCATTGGGAGAAGCCCTTCGGTCCTTCCAGCATGCAGTCTGGGGATCGCTGGGGTATCGACCTCCAGTGGATCTACGGCTTCTCTCTGACCCATTTGGACCCGCGCTCTCACAACACGGGGCGTCGTGTGAACGGGTTCGTCTGGACGGAGAAGTGGGGCTTCTCCTCTCATTACCGCCACTTTGAGGGCGACCCCCTCGATATGGTGGTAGGGAGAGAGTGGGAAGAGGGTGACTGGATCCTTGTCATTGACCCTTGACCACACGTAGTGTGAGCTACGTTAAAAATCTCACGGCGAAGTGCAATGCTTCGCCCGCTGTTCCGAGAGACTAATTCAAATTGGTTTTTCAGAAGAGCGAACCAAAAAATCTCTTTAAATCTCTTTGTTTCACCCATACATCTAATTTGTACGACCGTGAGTTATAAATGTAGAGGATGATTATGGATTTTTTTCAGCCATATTCCAGAGCATCATGAAAAACTGTTTATAGTTTTCGGCTACTGTTTCGGATTTAATGACATAGACAAGTGGGGGAGTTAGAAAGCTATAGAATAGTACCAAATCTTTCCTTATAACCATATGCGTCACTCCTTGGGGCAAATCCTTCATAAACCTATGCTCCTGATTTGACGGACGACCTATAACCTTCTCGTATAGTTCTCTTTCACTCTCATGACCTAAATAATAGACCTTGATATCTTTTTTATTCTTTTCCTCTAAATACTCCTCGAGTTCGTCGCCCATAAGATCGGTAAATCCTCTAGAGTGTCCGCCTATAATAAACTCTTCGCCTCCTTTTTCGCTCTCATATACGTAATCCATCTCAAATTGTTGTATCTGTTTGGCTCCTTGCAGCACTTCAAAATCTTGGTCATTGTGAATGGCACTTATCTTATTGAGTTCATAGATAAGGTCGTTTGCCGCAATGCTTCTTTTGCGCGTAATCTTCTCAATCTCAAGAGGAGAGCGTGCTTTATACTTTTTATGCTTGCCGGAAGTAACCGCTTCGACCAAATTCAGATTCATCAATTTTTCTAGAGCGACATAAACGTATTGTCTATGTAACCCGGTGCCGATAGCGATCTTGGATCCGCCGCTTTCACCGTTCTTTTGAAGTAAATACAGATACACTTCTGCTTCCGATCTTGAAAGACCCCAAGCAGTAAGGGTACTTACTAGGGGGTTGTTTTCTTTCTGTAATTTTCTATTTGTCATAATATATATGACAGTATATCAGAATATCTATAATATGCAATAATTTATGTCATAAATTAGTGTCATAATCTATATTGACACATCAAGCCAGTTAGTCTATAATGTTTGCAGACTGAACATTGAAAGCCGATAAGTCCTGACCAGCAATGGCAGGCACGGTAAGGAGACCGCAGATGAAGATCCTGGTAATCGAAGACGACCCGAAGCACATGACCGACGCGAAGCAGTTTTTCGCGAGCCAAACCGGGGTCGAAGTCTCCTACCTGAAGCGTACGCCCTATCACCCGGTGTACGATGGGAGAGAACTTCAGCCTGGGAAGTACGACGGCGTCCTCTGCGACATCTACTTCTACGATGAACCGCACGGGGTCGCGGTCATGATGACCTGCAGGGAGCGCAACATTCCCTGCATCATGGTGACGGCGGGCTACCATCACGGCGATCGCTATAACTGGATCTGTATGATGGCCCGTGAGCTCCGTTGCCCTGAGATGGTCGACGCCTCGTCTGATCGTGAAAAGGAGGCCGACCGGAAAGATTGGGCGGAGGCCTTCGGTCAGCTGAAAAAGCTGATCGAGCGCGGCCCCTGCGGTGAACACGCAAGGTATGACCGGTGCGTGTTTCACTCCTCCCTTTAGCTCAGCGAGCGCAATGCTCGCACCACCGAATGAAGTTCGTTCGGTGGTTTTTGTTTTTAAACAATCAAAAAATCCCCTGAGCTCGTCCCGCTATGGCGGGGCAAGTCGAGGGGGATTTTTTGATTTTCCAGCTGGAAAATTATTTAACTGCTTCCTTCAATGCCTTAGCCGGGCGAAACTTCGGTACTCGCATGGATGGAACAGAAATGGCCTGCCCTGTACGAGGGTTTCGAGCCTGGCGGGCGGCACGGACTTTGGTCGAGAAGATGCCGAGACCAGCAATTGAAACTTCGCCGCCTTTCTTGAGAGTAGAGACGATTGAATCAATGACAATATCGACAACCTCCTCTGCCTGCGCTTTCGTGCCATTGAGCTTTCCGTGCACTGCATTTGCAATATCTACCTTATTCATTATTTATTATCTAATATTTTATTTGATAATTCTGACTCTATAACATCTATAGACTCGTGTTTGATTATATACTAAGCCATTTTATCTAGCAAACTCTATGGAGCGGGCCTCTCGGATGACATTAACCTTAATCTCACCCGGATATTTAAGCTCCTCTTCGATGCGAATAGCTATATCTCTAGCCATTTTTTTGGCCTCTAGGTCGGAGACTTTGTCCGGCAGGACGAAGACACGAACCTCACGACCAGCGGCCAGAGCATAAGCCTTCTCCACACCTTCGTATGAAAGGGCGATCGCTTCTAGGTCTCCAAGACGTTTGAGATAGCGTTCGGCGGTATCCCGCCGAGCCCCAGGTCTTCCTCCCGAGATGGCGTCCGCCGTCTGCACAATAACAGATTCAACAGTTTCATACGGATATTCCTCGTGATGCGACTGCATCGCCTTGATAATATCTTCGGAAATATTAAACTTGGCTAAAATCTTGCGACCGATATCGACGTGCGTGCCGGAGACCTCATGGTCGAGAGCCTTGCCAATGTCGTGGAGCAGGGCACCAGCTCTAGCAACCGAGACATCCGCCCCGACTTCACCGGCAATCATGCCGGCCAAATGGCTCATCTCTATCGAATGGTCGAGGACGTTCTGGCTGTAACTGGAGCGGAAGTGGAGACGACCCAAGAGTGAGACTAGTTTAGGATCAAGGTTGTAGACCTCACACTCAATGACTGCCTGCTCACCCTTCTCCTTGATAATCTTATTTATCTCGGCCGCGGCCCTCTCCACAAATTCTTCAATCTTGGCCGGCTGAATACGCCCATCGAGAATCAGATTATCCAGCGCCAGTTTAGCTACAGCTCTGCGCACCGGGTCAAAAGAGGAGAGAGTGATGGAGTTGGGAGTGTCGTCCACTATCACCTCCACACCGGCGGCACGTTCAAAGGCTTTAATATTTCTACCTTCTTTGCCGATAATTTTGCCCTTCAGTTCATCTGATGGTAAAGAAACTGTTGTGCCCATCATCGCACTGGCAGTCGAGACAGCCAATCTCTGAATCGCGGTGGAAAGAATTTCCTTGGCGCGAGTATCAAGACGGTCTTCTCCTTCGGTTTCGAGTCTTTGCATGCGTATGAGAAGGTCTTCTTCAGCTTCCTTTTGTACCGTTTCCAAGAGCTCGTTTTTAGCTTCGCTATGAGAAAGAGCGGCCACCTTAGAGAGCTCCATCTGACGGGCCTCAACAAGTGTTTCTGCCTTCTCTCGGAGAGAAAGTATTTCCGCGGCTTTTTCCTTTACATGTTCGGCTTCTTTGTCCAAGTCAAGCACGCGCTTGTCGAGAAATTCCTCTTTTTTCACCAGGCGGTCTTCGGTTTTCTTTGCCCGATCCTCGCGTTCTTTGAACTCTATTTGGGTTTTCTTGGCAATTTCTTCCGCTTGAGTCTCCGCTTCCGAGATAATCCGCCGAGCTTCCTCTTTGGAAGCGAGCTCCATCTGCTTGATGTCGAGCTCCATCGAACCCTTCTTACCAAGAGAGATTAAGAGGCGCAGTAAATAACCAAAGCCGATACCGGCAGATGCGGCAAGCAAGGCTAAAAGTAGCGCTAATTTAAGAGACATGATTTGCTGAACGGGACTTCGCCACGCCGAAGCGGGCTATGTCCTCGCGAAGGCGGGCGAGCAGAACGGTCAGGCGGGAGCTAAGAAACGTTTTAAACTATTTTTTAAGTGAACTACCGAAGTGTATCACATTTACAAAATCTTGTCGATTATCCCGTACTTTTTAGCCTCTTCGGCATTCATGAAGAAATCTCTGTCAATATCTTTTTGAATTTGGGCAAGACTCTGGCCGGTATTCTTAGCCATCATTTTGGCAAGACTTTCCCGTAATTTCAGAATCTGTTTGGCGCGAATTTCAATATCAGATGCCTGACCTTCAGCGCCTCCTAAAGGCTGATGAATCATTATTTCGGCGTTGGGAAGGGCGAACCTTTTCCCCTTAGTCCCAGCAGAAAGAAGCCATGCGCCGCCGGAAGCAGCCATGCCGATACAGACAGTAGAAACATCCGGCTTAATGTGATTCATAGTATCAATCACGGCCAGCGTGGCCGAGGCTGACCCGCCCGGAGAATTTACGTAAAGAGAAATATCTTTCTTAGGGTCTTCAAACTGAAGAAAAAGAAGCTGGGCAATGACAATATTGGCGATATCGTCATCAATCGGTCCAGCGAGAAACACCACGCGCTCGCGGAGAAGCCTTGAATAAATATCATACGCTCGTTCCCCGAACTGTGATTTCTCAATTACTGTTGGTATCAGATAACTCATGCCGAGTAGAGTATAACAAAGAGCCCGACAGTGCAACTGTCGGGCTCTTTGAATATTTCTAGACTAGCAATTTACGATGCATTTAGTTCAACATCCAGATTTTCTATATCTGTGGCATCGAGGTCTGCCTCGATAGAATCGGTGTCATCCGCCCCACTCTGCATATTGATATTCTCGATAGCTTCATCGGTCGGCACCCCTTCACCAGCACGTTGGTTCCAAAAGTAGAGGCCACCCAAGATAACAATCGCGAGGATAACTATCGCGCCGATGATTGGGCCGCTTAAACCTCCTCCGCCCTTTCCTACTTCCGCATTAACATTGTTTTGTTCTCCTTCCATATTAGTGATTGATTAACAATAATTACTCCTCTTGCGAATCAGATGTCGATGTGGCGGTCCTTTGTCCAGGCTTGAGTGAACGAATCGCTTTCATCAAACTGGTGTGAGCTTCGCGAATATGACCTTTGACTTCTGCGGCCACCGCGCGAACTCTCTCGAAATTATCTCGGGCTTTGTTCCCAGAAAGCTCGATTGAAGAGAAGGTGATGATGCTCAACTTGGCGAGCGAGAGATGATTCTTAGCTTCTGCTACAAAAGATTCGGTTTCGGTAGTGACCCCGCCAAGGGCTTTGACTTTAGCGATTCTTGATTCAAGACGGACAATAATCTTCTCCAAACGTTCTATCGTAGCGGTAAGTACCCGCGCGGTATGCTCGGCCTTCCTCTCGGCTAAGTTTCTCTGTATCTCGACTCGGCGCTCGGTCGAAGAAGCCCTGCGTTCCGTAGTCGAAGCTTTTTTTACTTCCACATTCGCCCTAACATTAGCCCTGATTGGGGTACCCGTGGCTCCGCCCGAAACGTTAGCTCTAATATCTTGGGCTAAGACCGGTGTAGCAACCGCGACAACCGCAAGCGTCAAGAAAAGAGAAACAGAAAGATATTGTTTTTTCATTACTTTATCTTATATTGTTTAGCGTATAATTCAAGTCCCTCCTCAAACGCGGTTTGGGCCTCTTTCTTGCCCTTAAAACCCTTCACCTCCACCTCTTTGTTCTGTAGTTTCTTGTAAGTGCTATAAAAATGCTCAATCTCTTTAAGTGTGTGCGGATTAATATCGCCGAGATCGGTAACATTATCAAAACGTGGGTCGTCCTTAGGCACCGCGATAATTTTGTCATCCACATCACCAGAATCAATCATATTCATGAGCGCAATAGGACGTGCTCTTACCAGAATGCCCGGTAAGAGCGGGTGGGTAGTCAAGAGCACAACATCAAGGGCATCTTTGTCATACCAAAGCGAACGCGGCACGAAACCGTAGTCAAAAGGAAAGTCCTGCGCGGTATGGGCGACACGGTCGAGGGCAATCAGGCCGGTTTCCTTGTCTATCTCGTACTTGTTCTTAGAACCCTTGTTTATCTCAACAATTACGTTCATCACCTCTTTGGTACCGGGTTCTATGTCATGCCATAAATTCATATTGTCTTATTATCTTCTGGAACATCGCCAACTGCAAGCTCTTCGCCCTTGGCAGACTGGATATCAATCCTCCAGCCGGTGAGCTTAGCCGCCAAGCGCACGTTTTGCCCGC
>CAZYLR010000003.1:33454-36926 GCA_964648835.1 uncultured Candidatus Saccharibacteria bacterium
TGGATATCAATCCTCCAGCCGGTGAGCTTAGCCGCCAAGCGCACGTTTTGCCCGCCCTTGCCTATGGCAAGTGATTGCTGGTCTTCGGAGACATTGACCACCGCGGTCATTTCTGCTTCATTAATCTCAATATTAAGAATTTTAGCCGGTGAGAGAGCCTCTTCGATAAATTTCTTCGGCTCGGATGACCACTCGATAATATCAATCTTCTCTCCGCGCAGTTCTGACATGACAGTTGAAACCCGTACTCCCCGCTGACCAACAAGCGCGCCGACAGGATCAATGTGATTATCTAAAGCAAGAGCAGCGATCTTGGAACGGTAGCCGGCTTCTCGAGCAATGGCTTTAATCACCACGGCGCCGCTCGCCAACTCTGGCGTTTCAGATTCAAAAAGTTTCTCAAGAAATTTAGGGTGTGAACGCGAGAGACGAAGGAATACTCCCCTGGGACTTTCTTCCACTCTATAGAGATAGGCGCGTACACGCTCCCCTTGACTGAAACGCTCGCCGGGAATCTGCTCTTCGTAAGGAAGGAGACCTGTGGCTCTGCCCATGTCTACAAAGATATTACCACGCTCAATACGCTGGACGGTGCCGTTCACAATTTCTCCCTCGCGCTTGCCGAATTCAGCAACCACGGAAGTTTTTTCTGCCTC
Source organism: uncultured Candidatus Saccharibacteria bacterium (assembly GCA_964648835.1). Classification (GTDB taxonomy): domain Bacteria; phylum Patescibacteriota; class Minisyncoccia; order Phycocordibacterales; family Zambryskibacteraceae; genus UBA5004. The sequence goes on from CAZYLR010000003.1 coordinate 34,111, forward strand.
GCGAATTTTCTGCATGATGACTTGCTTGGCCGTTTGAGCGGCGATGCGGCCGTAATCACCTTTCGACTCGATAGGGAAGATGATTTCCTCGTCAAGCTGGGCGTCCTTCTTAATTTTACGGGCATCTTCAAGAAGAATGTGGTGCTCGGAATTGTAGACACTGCGCTCATCCTTGCCCACCGTAGCTTCGGCGAAGGCGGGACCTTCCTTGGGCTCCGTTTCATCGAAAATCACCCGTGAGTCATCTACTACAATCTTCACTTGAAAAAAATGGGTTTCGCCCGTGTTCGGATCGAAAGTGGTGCGAATAATTTGACCCTTCTTACCGTATTCTTTTTTGTACGCGGTCGCGAGTGCCGCTTCTATAGCCTCGATAATTGACGCGCGCGGAATACCGCGCACTTCCTCGAGTTCGCCGAGCACGGAATTTATGACTTTTAGATCAAACATGATTTTGTATTTATGAAAGAAGTCCGCCTCCCGGCGAACTTCTCTTTTAACCCTATTACTTCCCCAGTATAACAGACCTCTAAATCTTTTGCAAGCACCAGTATATAAGTTCAATTCCACACATACGTTAATAACTCACGACCGTGAATTTATAACGTATGGGAAATTACTTCCTTCTCGGTTGATTTATTATGATTTGATGAAAAAGAATGGTGATAGCATTTTTTTGTAACGTTCTATTTTTCTACGATTTTTAGAAATAACGAGTTTATTTTTGCTGCTCTTTAAAACAATTTTCTGTAAAGCAAGCTTTGATTCTTCACTCCACGTTTTTGTTGTTTTATAAAATTCGTCTAACTCTGCGACAATTTTCTCATCGAAATAGACTTCCATCAAATAGTCACCGATCACAACAAAGTAATAATTATCTTTAGGAAGTAGCGGTTTTTCAACGATATGGTATTGAAGTAAATCTCCCTGATAATATTTTCGTAATTCTAGATCAAGAGGATCACTATGTGACGAGACTAGAAATAGTTGCCGATCATCTTTATGCATTGCTTCCACAAACATCTGTTCTGCTTCTCGGCGAGCCCAGAAAAACCATTCGTGTGGATTGTATGCGAAAAGTGGTGTATGTTTCTCGGTGACCATCCCCATCATATGAAGCGCGTGAATTCCGAAGGCATCTAGCAAATTCAAATTCTTAAACGAATAAATTATTTTGTCACGCCCCTTAAGATTGAGAAAAGTTTCTCCACTTGAACCAGAATAGTAGAATTCGGCTAGAGAATAAAATTCTCCCATAGCTTTCAGCCATTGGATATTGAGCGAGACCGATTTGCCATGAATCACGATTTTCTCTTCTTTTTTTAATTTTCTAAGTACACGATACACCGCCTGCTTAGTAGTGTCGGTGCGCAGGAGGGAAGTTTGCCGAACAATTTCAGTTCCTAATAGAGTTCCTTTTTGAAGAATGTTTAGAACTGCCTCTTCGACCGATTTATCTGTTGACTCCATGGCTAGAGCCTAGCAAATTTAGGTATAAAAGTAAACAAAAGAGCTACTTTTTTCTATAAAACAAGGCATTTTTTTGACTATATATTTTATTTATTGTGAGATAGTGCCAGACAGTTCACCCCCAGCAGTTAACCACAAGACAGGAGGGAGACCATGTCACCATTGTGCGGGTTCAAGCCAAGGATGATTGCGGGTATCAGGGAGTTCGGGGAAGGTATCTTCGAGCAAGCAAAGGAGAAGGCAGTAAAGGATGGGCTGACCCTACGTCAATCGGTGGACGTGGAGATCGAAGAGACCAGCATGTTCATCGAGATGTTGAAGTCCCATGAACCCGAGAAGAACGAGGCGCTCATCGCAGTCGCCCACCTGGCCAGGGCTCTGTACCGGAACGCTCAAGGACTGGACGATCCGGAGAAGGCGTTCCTCGACGGGGTCACTCGCCTGATCAACTTCCTGCCGGAGCTCGATGAGAAGTACTACAACGAGTACCGGCCCGGGAACTCCGCAGAGGTCGCGATCAAGATGCTCGGCGAGTGGATGCAGACGAGGCCCACCAAGTAGCTCACCGAAAGGAGGTGGTTATGATGTTCTGCGGATACGATCCGGAAATGAGCGAGGGACTCAAGAAGTTCGGTAAGGGCGTTGCTACATCAACTCTGAAGAAAGCGGCCAGCGCTGGTCGCACACTCAGGAAACAGGTGGATGTGGAGCTCACGCAACTGGGAGTCCTCGTCGACGAGCTCGGCCGAGTCGAGAAGACCTCGACCAGCAAGAGCGCGCGCAACCACGCCAAGGCACTTAGGGGTTTGGCAGAAGTCTGCCGGGCAGCATTTCTCGGCGCAGAGGGGCTCGACGATGTGGTGGCATTCCAGCTCTACTTCGCAGACCAGTTCATCCACTTCGGAGAGCTGGTCCGGAAACTCGAAGACGCATTCGAGGCTTCCGCGCCTGAGATGGACCTCAGCAAGAAGACCGGGACGGCGGTGGAATCGGCCATTGCCGCCAGCTGAATGAACTGGTTCTCACCAAAAGGCCACGAGGGCCGCGACTCTGTCGCGGCCCTCTATCTATTTATCAACTTGCATGCTATACTTAAGAGGTGATTTCGAAGACCAAGAAACAAAAGCTCATTAAGGAGGTGGCTATCCACGAAAAGGACACCGGCTCTCCTGAAGTGCAAATTTCCATACTGACAAAGCGTATTGAGGAGTTAGCAAAACATCTCAAGACGCATGCCAAGGATAATCACTCGCGCAGGGGACTCTTAGCCATGGTGGCAGGTCGTCAGGCACATATGAAGTATTTGGAAAAGAGAAGTCCGAAGCGCGCTTCGGCTTTACAAAAGA
>CAZYLR010000004.1:0-21653 GCA_964648835.1 uncultured Candidatus Saccharibacteria bacterium
AAGTTTCTCAAAGATTAACAGTCACTCGCAAGAAGGTGGCAGGTATTGAAGTGCCACCATCTGTGCTCTTGTTTTGCGCTTTCGCTAGTTCCAAAAGTTGGATGTGGAGCTCTTCCACTTTTCCGCTCTTTTGAGCCGCCTCGTATGCGTTCATTGTTGGGCCATAGAATCGCTCCAATAATTCGATGAAATGTGCCGGGCTTTTATCAGGCGATATAAAAGAATATATATCCTTAACCATGGAGATTTTCTCCTTGGGCACACCGGCCTGGCCAAAACGCTCAATGATGTGAGTATCCACACCCCACGTCATTGGACTGACAAAGCCTTCAGGATGGGGCGGCATAAACGATGAGCTTGTCTTCAACAGTTGCGACACAAACGAAGTTGTATCGTTTGGGATCCAGTTGCCCATCACGATACGGCCACCCGGCTTTGTGACCCGGACCATCTCTTTAGCTACGTCGAAGGGCTTGAGAGCAAACATGGCGCCGAAGATAGAGAGGGTCAAATCAAACGAATGGTTATTAATTCCTTGCAAATTGCTTGCATCTCCCTCTTGAAATGTCAGATTCGCGAGACCCATCTCCGTGGCTCGTTTATTCCCGGCGTCAACGAGATTCTTGGCAATGTCGATTCCCACAACTTCAGCCCCCAAAAGGGCTAAAGGAACTGCCGTAGTGCCATCTCCACAGCCGAGGTCCAAGACCCGCAGAGGTGTCGTTATCCCGAGAGACTTAACGAGTGCTTCGCCAGATTGACGCATGAAGGCGGCAATTTCAGTAAAGTCGCCCTTCTCCCACAACGCTTTGTTTGGATTCATATTTTTATTCTTTTTAATTTCAGTACTATGATAGCAAAATTATTTAATTCTTTTACTTCCTAACTAACTGACAATTTTAAGTTTTTCTTCTTGACCTGAGCTTGTCGAAGGTTGGCGGCAAATTTTCACTCTTTGAATTCATAAAACAGAAACCCGACCATCTCTGATCGGGACCAACCGATAGGCTGGAATTTTTGCCTCACGTTTGTGAGGACTTGAAAATAACTAGCCGGTCTTTTCCTCCTTCTGGTGATTCTCGGGAAAAAACTGCCCGAAAATTCCACCAAGCATTGCTCCGACAACACACGCCGGTAGTGGCAGTGACATGGCCAAGAAAGTGCCCCTAGGAGATCCTCCTCGGAAGAAAAAAGCTACCATGGCCATTAGAACAAGAAGGGTTGCCGCGTACAGCCAGTGACGCGTGACCTTCTTCTTGCTGTATAGCCAGTTCTCCACCCAGAAGAAACCAACAAGGGCTGGCAACAACAAACCAACGTAGACGTAGCCGATTGAGAACGAACCCGTCTGCTCATCCATAGGTCTTCTCCTCTCCTTGTCAAGTTTTTGGACACTGCCTTGAGTATATTATCAAAAATAGCAAGAAAAATCAAACCAAAAAAGCGGAGGCGGAGAGAGTCGAACTCTCGAGGACTTGCGCCCTACACGCTTTCCAAGCGTGCGCACTAGACCACTATGCGACGCCTCCGGAATCTAAGGTCTTATTTATAACACAGTTTAAGTTGTCTTCCAGAAGTCTAAAATACCTGCGACCGCAAGTATTTCGCACTTTTTCTACATATGATACATACGATTTGATTTCCATTTTTTTACTACCTCTCTAGACCAGTCAAAGCTTTAATTCTCTCTTCAACAGGCGGATGGGTCATCAAAAGTTTATGGAAACCGGAAGTAGATTTTGCACCGAAAGGATTTGCAATGAAGAGATGCGCGGTAGCGTTGTTGGCTGTTCTCATAGGTACGGGTGTAGCATTGATTTTGCGTAATGCATTCGCCAGTCCTTCCGGGTAGCGAGTCAAGAGTACGCCAGTAGCGTCAGCCAGAAATTCGCGCTTGCGCGATATGGCAAGCCTAATAAGGGTAGCGGCAATGGGTGTTAAGATGGCCAAGACCAGACCGATAACTAACAAGATTGCACCTGCGTTGTTGTTTCGATCGCGATTACCACCTAATATCTGGGAACGGAGGAAAAAGTCCGAGAGCAGAGCCACAAAGCCCGCCATCACCACTATCACAGTCGAGAGCAACATGTCTCGATTACCAATGTGCGAGAGTTCATGGGCTATCACTCCTTCGAGTTCGTTCTTATCGAGAATTGCTAAAAGTCCAGTGGTCACGCAAACAACGGCGTGTTTCTTGTTGCGCCCAGTGGCGAAAGCGTTTGGCGCCGTATCGTTCACAACGTAGAGTCGAGGCATGGGAAGTCCTGCAGTGATAGAGAGGTTCTCAGTGGCATTCCAGAGGTCGAAGTATTCTTGTCGTGTAGCCGGTTTGGCCTTATGAAGTGCCAGTACGATTTTATCAGAGAACCAATACGAAAATATGTTCATAAAAACAGCCAAGAGAATCGCTATATAGAGAATACTCACATCACCGTAAAACATTGATACGAGCCAGCCAAGAATAATGATAATGGAAAAGAAAAGCGCCATTAATACCCAAGTTTTCCAGATATTGCTATCTTGATGCGTATAGATGTTTGTGGGCATGAATCCATTAGCCCCGACGCAAGATCGGGGTCCCGACTAAGCGTCGGGAAACTTAACCTCAACAGGACCTCTAGCGGATGTTTCTTCAAGTTCAAAGAATTCCATTTGGGAAAAGCGGAATACACTGGCGATAATATTATTCGGGAAAGACTCAATTTTGGTATTGAGATCGCGGATGTTGGTGTTGTAGAAGCGGCGCGCTGCTTGGATTTTGTTCTCGGTATCCGTAAGCTCGCGTTGGAGCTCGAGGAAATTTTGATTAGCTTTGAGGTCCGGATACGCCTCGGCGATGGCAAAAATTGATTTAAGAGCACCGGTGAGTATGTTTTCTGCCTGACCCTTCTCGGCAAGTGTGCCCGCGCCCATGGCCGCCGCGCGGGCTTTGGTCACGTTCTCAAACGCGCTCGACTCATGCTTGGCATAACCTTTGACTGTATTAACAAGATTAGGGATAAGGTCGTAGCGACGTTTAAGCTGGACATCAATATCAGCCCAAGCCTCCTTGGCTCTGTTAATTAGGCGAACAAAGCCGTTGTAAGCGAAAATAATCCAAAGAACCACCAAAGCGATAACCGCCAAAATAATGAATATAGGTGACATACTGATATTATAACACTCTTAGTGTCGATCGAGGATTTTTTGGATTTTCCCCGTTATCTCCTCAACCATGCTGTTTGCCTTGACAAGATAATCCTCCGCGCCCAAATCAATACCGCGCTCGATCTCTTCCTTGCTTCCTAGATTGGAAAGAATCAGTACTGGGATTGATTTTGTTGATTCATCTTGTTTTAGTTTCGCCAAGATATCAAAACCACCTACCCCAGGAAGAACAATATCAAGAAGCACAATACTCGGCTGTTCAGCTTGGATGCGTTCGAACGCTTGGGCTCCTTCTGTCACTGAGATAATATTAAACCCCTCCTTGATCAAATGCGCAGCAAGGATACTCGACATGAGCGAGTCGTCTTCGACAAGCACTATTTTCTTCTCTTTTTTCTCCTCCTTGTCCATTCCTATATCATAACACCCCTAGTAATCTAAGCCACTACCTTGTCCACTAGATAACGGAGCATCCTCCTTTGGCTCATCAGCGATAGCTACTTCGGTAGTGAGAAGAATAGCGACTGCGGAAGTGGCGTTTTCCAGAGCGCATCGGGTCACTTTAACCGGGTCGATAATGCCCGCTTCAAACATATCTGCCACGAAAACGTCGGCAAGCGCGTCGTAGCCGGAATTAGTCCCGCCCTTTAGCACCTCGGCAAGAACTACTCCATCCTCTTTGCCGGCATTTTTTGCAATTTGTCGAAGGGGCTCTTGAAGTGCCTCTATGACTGCCGTGTATCCTGCCGAAAATTCGGCTGCCTCGGCGTTTTCATGAGCAGACTTTGCCTCCTTGGATTCTTTATATTTAGCTTCAATTTTCTTTGAGACTTTTGCCAGAGCACTGCCTCCACCCAGGACGATCCCTTCAGCTATAGCTGCCTTTGTGGCATTGACGGCATCTTCAATTTTGAGCTTAAGATACTTCATCTCGGTTTCAGTTGCGGCACCGACCCGAATGACCGCCACACCACCAGAGAGCTTTCCAATACGCTCGTCAAGTTTTTCTATATCAAATTTCGAAGTGGCATTTTTTCTTTGGGCGCCGAGACTCTCGATCCTTGCCTTTATCTCCGACGATTTTCCCTTGCCGCCGACAATAATGGTGTTGTCTTTGGTCGAGACCACCCGCGAGGCTCGGCCGAGCATCGCCAGCTCTGCGTTTTCAAACTTGATGCCCAATTCTTCCGAAATTACCTTCGCTCCGATAGTAACAGCAATGTCGGCGAGCACCTCCTTCTTCCTATCCCCAAAGCCAGGTGCTTTAATCGCGAGCACATTGAAACTGCCACGGAGTTTATTAACTACGAAAGTCGTGAGAGCTTCCCCATCCACATCTTCAGCGATAATCACTAAATCTTTTTTGCCACTAGCCGCTAGTTTCTCCAGGAGCGGTAAAATATCTTTGATAGTGGAAATTTTCTTGTCGGTCATGAGGATAGCCGGATCGCGATACTCTGCTTCCATACGCTCCGCGTTGGTAATCATGTAGGGAGAAAGATAACCCTTATCAAATTCAAGTCCTTCTACAATTTCGGAATCTACACCAAAGGATTGCGATTCCTCGACCGTCACCACGCCGTCCTTGCCAATCTTTTTGATAGTTTCAGCGATGATAGCGCCAATTTCCGCCGACTCTGCGGCAATGGTGGCCACTTGTCTGACTTCATTGTCCGCTTTAATCGGTTTGCTAATTTTCTTGAGCATCTCAATGGCGTCCTTCGTCGCCATCTCGATGCCTCGGCGGATACCCATTGAGTTTGCCCCAACCAAAGATTTTTTAAAACCCGTCTCAACAAGCGCTTGAGTAATAATCACTGAAGTGGTTGTGCCATCGCCGGCCGTATCATTGGTTTTCGACGCCACCTCCTTTACAATCTCGGCGCCCATGTTCTCGAACTTATCTTTGAGAGTGATGTCTTTAGCAATAGTCACGCCATCGTTGGTAATAGTAGGCGCGCCGTAGCCCTTGTCCAAAACCACATTTCTGCCACGGGGTCCTATGGTAATTTTGACTGCATTTGCCACTTTATCCACTCCGCGTTTGAGTGCCTCGCGAGCATCTTGATTAAAGAGAATCTGTTTTGCCATGGAAGTTTATTTTATGACTGCTAAAATATTATCTTCTTTCAAGAGATAGAGTTCTTCATCATCCTGTTCAACCTCGTCATATCCATATTTGGAAAATATGACGACGTCGCCGACTTTAATTCGTATTGGCACTAATTTACCGTCCACCCACTTCCCTTCCCCCACTGCCAAGACTTTACCTTGGGCGGATTTTTCTTTCGAAACAGTATCGGGAATGATGATACCGTAGTGATTTCCCTTACTGCCTTTGATCTCGTCTTCGGTAAATGGTCGAACTAATACTCTGTCGCTACAGGGTCTAATTTGAGCCTTTACTTGCCCCGAGTTTTGTCGAGGGGTTTTAATAGTTTTTTTCTGCATATCGTTTACAAAATGTTAATAGTTCACGTATTGTATACGAAAAATCTTTGAAGTCAAATTTATAATGGTTTGCGTGTTTAGTTCAAATTGTGCTAATATATTTCGGTACAGGTAATGGCCCAGATTCTTCCCTACATTCAGATTCTTTTGAGTCTTCTTCTTATAGCGGGAGTGCTTCTCCAACGCTCGGAGGGAAGTTTAGGTTCCGCTTTCGGAGGTGATAGCGCGATAGGAGGACGCTTCATGCGCCGCGGATTCGAAAAGATTCTTTTCAATGCCACTTTGGTAGTGGCCGTTCTTTTCGCCATTTCTGCTTTTGCCAGTCTTTTTCTTGGCCGGTAATTATGGACTATAAAAAATTGCGGGTGCTTCTCTTGAAGCGCTTCAGTATGCCAAAAGAGCGTTCGGTACGCGGGATTCTGCGCTCTTTCACCATCGCTGAAAAAGCTGTATTTTATTTTTTTGTCTCGGCCTTCTTACTTTCCGGCGTTACCCTTCTTTGGAAAGTAAGCGACGCTTTTCTCATTGAAGTACCTATTAGAGGCGGTACTTTAACGGAAGGAGTGGTCGGTAACCCCCGCTTCATTAATCCGGTACTCGCAATTTCTGAAGCAGACAAGAACTTGGTTACCCTTCTCTATTCTGGTCTGGTGCGCATTACTCCGGAAGGCGCAATTGAAAATGATTTGGCCGAGGAAGTGATAATTTCTCCAAACCGTCTGATTTACACGGTTCGAATCAACGAAAAGGCTCGTTTTCATGACGGCACATCGGTGTCAGCTGACGATATTATCTTTACCGTACAAAAAATTACCGACCCAAGTATCAAGAGCCCCAGAAGGGGCAACTGGGATGGGATTGCGATTGAGAAAATTGACGAGAAAACCGTTTCCTTCACCCTCAAACAGGCCTACACTCCGTTTATTTACAATCTGACAGTTGGGATTTTACCAAAACATATTTGGAAGAATGTCTCCGACGACGAATTTTCCTTTAGTCAGTTCAACACCCTCCCCATTGGTTCCGGGCCATACAAAGTGGAACGAGTCGAGAGAAACTCCGGCGGTATACCAAATCTATACAGATTGACCCCATTTGAAAACATATCAAATAAAGCACCATTTATAAAAAATCTGGTCTTCAGATTCTATCCAAGTGAAATTACTCTCATTGAAGCTTACAACACAGATGAAGTGGAAAGTATCAGCGGTATCTCTCCAGAAAAAATAGCCGAACTTGAAACGGGCAGTTCTCGTGTCATTTCTTCTCCTTTGCCACGTATTTTCGCCGTCTTCTTCAACCAAAATCAATCTAAAGTGCTCCTCAATAAAGAGGTACGTCAAGCGCTTAATCTCACCAGTCCCAAGGAAGAAATCGTCGAAAAAATTCTCGATGGATATGCTACCGTCATCGCCGGTCCGATGCCAGCTGGCATCTACTCTTGGACGAGTGTCGAAGAGAATAAGCTGGCGCCGGACGAGAGATTAGAGATGGCTAAAGCACTTCTAGACAAAGCAGGCTGGCGGCTAAACCCAGAAACCGGTGTACTTGAAAAGAAATCTGCCTCTGGTACAATGGCTTTGTCGTTTTCAATCTCTACCGGTGATGCTCCAGAACTTCGGCAAGTGGCAAGTGAGCTTGTCACTTCCTGGCAGAAGCTTGGTGCCAAGATCGATGTCCTGGTTTTCGAAACCGGCGATCTCAATCAAAATGTCATCCGCCCGAGAAACTTCGACGCCCTTCTCTTTGGTGAAGTAGTCGGCAGAGATAAAGACCCCTATCCATTCTGGCATTCATCACAGAGAACGGACCCCGGACTCAATATCGCTCTTTACGCCAATAGTCGGGCCGATAAGTATCTCGACAACGCAAGAAGCGCCGACGACCCGGAAGTGATAGAGGAAAGTTACAAGGCCTTTGCAAAAGAATTGGAAGGAGATATACCGGCAGTCTTCCTTTATACACCAAGCTTCCTCTACGTTGTGCCAAGAAAAATTGAAGCTATCAACCTGGGTTCGCTTACGGTTGCTCAAGACAGATTTCTTAGCATTGCAGACTGGTATATCGAAACAGATAAAGTTTGGAAAATATTTGCTAATCAAAATTAAAAATAAGAATGAATCCCGTTAGAAGTCCAAAACTCTACGGGAAGAGGAAAAAATTAACCATGATAAGAATAAACATTAACTTCTAACGGGATGAATAATACATTTACGGCGAGCTCGCGTCACAAGAGTCTTCGCAGAAGGTCGAACGCGCCCATGGTAGCCAAAAAGCCCCACGATATCATCCCGCCTATCGGAGATAGTATCAGAATTATCCCGCTTGGCGGTGTTGAAGAGATAGGCAGGAACATGACCGTGATTGAATTTGGTGAGGATATTATCGTCTGCGATGCAGGTATTCAGTTTACTGACCACGAGACGCCTGGCATTGACTACATCTTGCCGAACATCAAATATCTTGAGGAGCGTAAGGACAAAATTCGTGCCTTAGTAATTACTCACGGGCACCTCGACCATATTGGCGCTATCCCCTATGTCATCGACCGGCTCGGCAACCCACCAATCTATACCCGCGAGTTTGGCGCTCTGATGATTCAGAAACGTCAGGTAGAATTTCCCCATCTTGCCCCTCTTAATATAAAAATTGTTGATGCTAATGACAAATCCCTCCCTTTAACCGCTAATCTCAAAATACGCTTTTTCGGTTTGACCCATTCTATTCCGGAATCTACTGGCATCATCATCGAAACTCCTTATGGAGATATCGTCAATACCGGCGATGTGCGAGTAGAAAACGAAAACGGCGTACCGGCCGAAAAAGAATTTGAGCAATATAAGATTTTTAAGGATCGCAATGTTCTCTTATTTACCATGGACTCGACTGGTATAGAGAAACCGGGATGGTCGCCGTCGGAAGCTTCCATTCTAAAAAACATAGACTCAATTGTAGCCTCGGCGCCCGGTCGTATTATCTTGGCCACTTTTTCTTCACAAATCGAAAGAATAATTGAGTTTATAAACATGGCCCGGCGCTACGGCAGAAATGTTCTTATCGAAGGTCGCAGCATGAAGGCCAATGTCGAAATTATCAAACATCTCAACCTAGTCGATACGAGCATTGTCATTCCTATCGAAGATATAACGAAATACCCTCCGAACAAGATTATGATTATCGCGACCGGCGCCCAGGGAGAAGAGTTCGCCGCACTAGCGCGTATATCCAACAAAACTCACAAATTCGTCCGGCTAGAACGTTCTGATACTATCGTTCTCTCCTCCTCCATCATCCCTGGTAATGACCAGGCTGTTGAGAAACTCAAAGACAATCTTTATCGCAATGACTCAAAAATTATCACTTACCTAGACTCGAACGTGCATACCTCCGGTCATGGTAAACGTGACGAGCTTAAATGGTTACATCAGCAGATTCCATACAAATACTTTATGCCAGTGCATGGTAACCATTTCAGACTCAAAATGCATGCCGAACTGGCTTTTGAGCTTGGCTGTCCGCGCGAAAATATTATTGTTCCAGACAATGGCAGTATCATTGAGATTCAGGACAAAGGCGCCAAATTTGTCAAACTGAGAGAGAAAGCGCCCTCGGAAGATATGGTAGTGGAAGGTCTTTCTATCGGTGACCTCTCGGAAGTAGTTATCCGAGACCGGAAAATGTTAGCGGCAGACGGTATCTTCGTTGTCATAGCCCTAGTGAATGTGAGAACGGGCCATCTCAAGAAATCGCCAGATATTATCGCGAGAGGCTTTGTCTATCTAAGGGAGTCTCAGGAACTCCTCTCTGAAGCACGGAGTATCATTAGACGCTCGATAGAAGGAACAACCGTTGGTATGAATCCAATTAATTTTGATTATACCAAGAACGCCGTGACCGAAGATGTCTCACGATTCCTCTTCCAACGCACCGCTAAAAAACCGATCGTCATCCCGGTTATCTTAGGAGTATGATGCGATTTGTATCTATTTTTGGCTCCGCCATTTTTCTCTCTATCCACTACGGTGTCATCCTTTATGTTCATTCTTCCTTCTTAAGCGACTTCTTTGAACCGAATGCTGTTAGTTTCTTGTTTTTTCTCGGTGCGACCGGCAGTATCACGTTTTTCTTATATGCTCCCAAGTTAATTAAATCTTTAGGTAAGCGAGCTTTCCTTTTTTTATCCCTGATTCTAGTTTTAGTGAGTTCCTCGTTTATGGCTCTTGCCACTACTGCTCTAATAGTGGCCATCTCTTCAATCATATACTCCTGTCTTATACCAATGACTTATTATTGTCTGGACATTTTTCTTGAAGAACTTTCGACAGACAAAAAAACGGGAGAAATTCGAGGCATTTACCTGACTTTCATTAGTCTCGGCGTGGCTATGGGGCCATTTATCTTAGCCCTTTTGGCTACAATGTGGCACGGATTCCAGCCTGTTTATACCGCGGCGGCACTGCTTCTAATCCCGCCAATTTTCCTCGCAATCTTTTCTTTAAAATCAAACACACCCAAGACGTATGCGCCCTATCATCATTCTCTTCGCCTGCCCTTTGCCACATGGTGGCATACCAGAGACATTAGGCGGGTCACCTTAGCTCGATTGGTGCTCGAATCTTTTTATGGTCTGATGATTATCTATACTCCGATTTATCTCTACCGCGTTCTTGGTTTCGAATGGTCCGAACTGGGCATTATCTTTACTGTTATGCTTCTGCCTTTTATACTTTTTGATTGGATTGGAGGAGAGCTTGCCGATCGATTCTGGGGAGAGAAAGAATTGATGAGTACGGGTCTCCTCATTACTGGTTTTTCTCTTCTTTTTATGCCATTTATAGGAAAAGTATTTTGGGCCTGGATGCTCGTACTCTTTATCTCGCGAGTAGGTGCGTCTCTTGTAGAGACCATGACTGAAACTTATTTTTTCAAACATGTGAAAGCAGATGACACCGGCCTTCTTAGTATCTTCAGATTGACTCGTCCAGCCGGTAACATCTTGGGTATCATTGTCGGTGTTTTGACTCTCAATTTCTTCTCGTATGAAATAATGTTTTTTGTCCTGGCAATTATGGTCCTCTTGGGTCTAAAAGAAAGTCTGTCTATCAAAGATACGCTTTAGAAAAACTTCGGAAATGAAAAGGACCCTCCGTGTAGGCAGGGCCCTGTGGTGAGTTGAGGCCATGTCCTCGACTCGGTCGTACTACTAGCTGAAGGCGAGGAAGTCGTAACCAGGCCGAGTCCTCTCGACGGCACGGAAACGCGGCGACGCGACAACTACCGCGTCCGTGATGGCCGCCACCGCGGTGCGAGGCGAGATTTGTCCCGCAACGAACTGCCGCATCACCTGCGCGGCGCCTTCGAGACGCTTGAGCACCTCAGCGCCATCGATGTCGTTAACTCCGAGGTCCTTGATTCGCGCGCGCTCACGCGTGATGGCGGTCCGTGTGACCTCGTCCAGAATACGACCAGCAGACATCCGAATCTCGAACTCGTCCCGCTCGACAGGAAGCATGGTATCTCCTCACCGCTTTCCGCGGCTTCGATCGTTTTCCCGCACACACCATGCATGCGAGATACTCCAGTCCTCTCTATGCGGGGAATCAACAGTCTGCCCTTAGTGGTAGCATAGTTCAATACAAAAGTCAAGCAAAGTAAACAGTACTGCGGATGACTTTATGGAACTTGGACACGGCGTGTCCAAGTGGGTATTTATTGATATTTTTTAGTGAAATTTTTAATCGAAAAGACCCCACGTAGCAAAACTGCTGCCACGAGGGGTCTTGGGTTAGGGCCGGTTCTTAAGGTAAATTCACCCAAAGAATCTCACTGACCTGCCACCTACACTTCTCGCAGGACTCGAGATGCCTCCCTATCTCAACGACGACCCATGCTTGAAGTCCCTTCTGGCCGAGGGCGTACTCCTCGAGTATCTTCGGCCCGCAGTGCTTCCCCGCCTCGTCCTTGGGAACGATTTCGAGAGTGACTGGGCGGCTCCGAAACATCCGGAAACCCTTGGCTGACACCCCGAGGAATGTCAGGAAAAGTAGTCCTATAAAGAACTCCGTGAAAAGTTCCATTGCTTTCTCCTCTGTCTTACGGCAGGGTTGCTGTAAAGTGCACTACTTGATAAAAATTCTGATTCCTAAACCATTATAGCAATATTTAATAGACCTTGAGGAGTTTGAAGATAGGAGCAAGAAATGGGTCAAAATGGGTACCATAGATAGTGGCGCCGAAGAGACCGCCGGCCACAACGATGAAGAATAGGCCGATAACAGCTAGAGGGATTATAACAACTGGTCGCAGTATCTTAGGCCATTTAAGGTAGCCAAGAGTAATGATACCGAAGATTACGGCAGTGATGATGATAAAGTTTTTGTACATATCTGACAGAACGCTCTCCCCCACTAAATTAGGGCTTATTTGGGCAAAGATGGCGGTTGCTATCGCTCCAAGTTCTCCGACTACAACTAGTGTCGCTTTTATATAAAACCAATATGGTAAATCCAATAATTTTCTAAAACGTAACAGTTCAAAGACGGCATAGGTAGAGAGAAATGCTATGGGATAATGTATCACTAGAGGATGGACATCCATAGAACTATTTTTCGTATTTTATCAAATTTTCTAAATGTCGCGCCTTCTCATTTTCGAACGCCCCTCTGTCAAATCGATGCTTAGAAATAAGAGAAGCCGCGTGACTTGCTCCTAAGTAATGAGGCATGACTACGTAAGAGGCGCCTGCTTCGTAGAGCTCTTTGGTATTTTCTACCGAGTGAGAAATGGTCATGATGATGCCAGTAGGGTTGTGAGAGTGATAATAGTTAACCAATAAGATATTGGTTTTCAAGTCAGGGATGGTGGAAACCACAAGTTGGGCCTTTGCCACGCCAGTTTCCTCTAGGAATTCGACATCTTCGGCGTCGCCGTAGCGATAAGGTATTTTGCTCTCCGCGAGCCACGCGATGGATCTCGGATTGAAATCAACCACCAGATATTTCTGGCTGATCTCCCTGGCGGCCTCCACGAAATCGTGGCCGACTCTGTCATAGCCGAAGATAACGATATCCGCTTGATTATCTCCCAACAGAGGCTCCGGCGCATGGGACTTCCGGACTGTGAGAAGTTTCAAAATCGGTTTGAGCCGAGGATAAATTTGGTCGGCGTACAAGATGAGATATGTTGAACCGGAGATGGTGATAATACCCACTAAAGTGACGAGAGAGACCACCTCTCGGCTCAAGTGACCGAATGAATACCCCAAAGCGACCAAGATGAGTGAGAATTCGCTGATCTGCGCCACTGTGAGACCGGCCATAAAGGCCGTGCGGGTGCGGTAGCCAAGAAGATTCATCAAAATAAGCATTATGAGTGGATTGCCAACAAGCACAAAGATACTCAAGACGGCGGCCGGAACGAAGAGCATGGAAATCTGACCAAAGACGACTTGAGAACCAAGCAATATAAAGAAAAGCATGATGAAAAAGTCGCGCAGAGGTTTCATTCTCGACGCAATCTCATAGGCAAATGGCGAGGCCGCGAGAGTGACACCGGCGGCCAAAGCTCCTATCTCTATGGAGAAACCGAGTAAATGAAAGAGTGAAGAGATGCCGAGTCCCCAGGCCAGAGAAAAGATAAATAAAACTTCTTGATAACCGGCCACGAATTTCGAGAGGCCCGGCAGGACATATCGACTCACTAAGTAAAGTAAAATGACGGCCAGAGCGCCCTTGATTAGGAGCACGGATATTTCGGAAGCTACAGCGCCAGAAAAAATGGCAGGGGCGGTAATGGCGGCGGCGCCCAAAATAGTAATAATCAAGATAAGAATGGAGGCGATAACGTCCTGGACCAAAAGAAAGCCGATCGAAATCTTGCCGTAGAGTTTCCCTGTGTCTCCCCTATCGGAGAGGAGCTTCAAGATGATAATGGTGCTCGAGAAGGTCAGCGCCACCGCAATGTAGAAAGCCGTGAGCGTCTCAAATCCTAGAGCGCGAACGATTAGAAAACCAACCAGAGAAGTGAAGAGTACTTGCCCGATACCGGTAACGACAGACGTCCTGCCCACCTCGCGCATAACATCCGGATTGAGTGTTAGTCCGACGATAAAAAGGAGAATGGCTACGCCAATTTTAGAGAAGAGTTCCATCTCTTCATAAGATTGAATGATATTGAAAGCGTACGGGCCAACCAAGATACCGGCGGCGATATAGCCGACGACGAGAGGTTGTTTGAGTAGCTTCATCACCAGCGAGACTAAGGTAGCTACAACCACTAAGAGAGAAAGTTCGACGAAGAGAGTCACTGTTTTTTTCTTATTACAGCTTTAATAAAAGCGGTAAAAAGAGGGTGGGGCGCAAGTGGCCGAGCTTTAAATTCAGGATGAAATTGCGTTGCTAGAAAAAAAGGATGGACTTTCTCCGACAATTCGGCTATTTCGCACAGTCGCCCATCCGGAGACATGCCGGAAAAGATCATGCCAGCTTTTGAAAGTTTTTCGACATAGTCAGGATTGACTTCAAAGCGATGCCTGTGCCTCTCGGAAATCTGGCCTGTTTTGTACGCTTTATAAGCAAGGGTCTTGGGTCTAAGCACGGCTGGGTAAGCGCCAAGACGCATGGTGCCGCCGAGTTTATTATCTTTTATCTTATCTTTCTGGTCTTCCATAATATCTATGACGGGATACTGGGTGTCTTTGTCCACTTCTGTGGTATGAGCGCCTTTGAGACCGGCGATGGATCTGGCGTACTCCACGACCGCCAATTGCATACCGTAACAAAGTCCGAGATACGGAATCTTATTCTCCCTAATAAATTTTATCGCACTGATAATGCCCTCGACGCCGGTCGCCCCGAATCCGCCCGGTACTATTACTCCGTCATAATTTTTGAGCTCGCCCACTCTGCGCTTGCCGCTTTCATACTCTTTGGCATTTATCCATACCAGTTTGGGTCTGGTATTCTGCCAATAAGCAGAGAACTTGACCGCTTCTATGACTGACACGTAGGCATCAGAAAGCATGAAGTCTCCCGTGTCAAAATATTTTCCCACCACTGCAATTTTCAGCTCTTTCTTAGCAGACTTGGTTTTCGAAACAAACTTCTTCCAGGCAAACAAGTCTTTTTTGCGAGTCTTTAGTCCGAAATGGCCGAGAATCCTCTCGCTTAATCCGTCTCTTTCAAAGTTTATAGGCACATCATAAATACTCTCGATATCCGGCGCTGCGATGATATCCTCGCTTGATACTCCCGTTGCCAAGGCAATCTTTTCTTTCCTTTTCTGGTCGATTGAAACCTCGCTTCTCGCGATGATCATGTCCGGCTGGATACCATAGGAATTGAGTTGGCGAATGGCATTTTGAGTAAGTTTGGTCTTCATCTCGCCAAGCTTGCCTGGCACCGGTAAGTAAGAAACCATAACAAACATGACGTTTCTCGGCTCACGAATTTTTAAAATGCGAGCCGCTTCAAGAAAGATGGCATTCTGGTACTCGCCGACAGTGCCGCCAATTTCGAAGACGGAGATATCCGCATTAGTTTTCGAGACCGAACGGTGAATACGATTGAAGATTTCTTCCGTAATGTGGTAGACCGGTTCAACACACTTGCCGTCGTATCCTAAGGCGCGTTCTTTATCAATAACATGTTTGAACACCATACCGTTGGTCAGATAATTTTCCGCCGGCATGTCGGCGTTGAGGAAACGTTCATAATTGCCCATGTCCTGGTCGGTCTCAAGGCCGGAGTCAAGCACAAAAACTTCTCCATGCTCGATTGGATTCATGGTGCCGGCATCGACATTTAAATAAGGGTCAGCCTTGATAAGGCTGACTTTGAAACCTTTTGATTGAAGGATAACGCCGATAGAAGAGGTCGCGATACCCTTGCCGACTCCGGACATTACTCCACCCACGACAAAGATATATTTATGCCCTCTCTCCTTCTTTTTCATTGAGATGATTCTAGCACAATTGAGAAACTGTCGATTTTCAGGTATTGTACCTTCTATTGCCGATTCGTCTAATGGTAGGACACATCCCTCTGGAGGATGTTATTGGGGTTCGAGTCCCTAATCGGCAGCAAGAGACAATCGTCCTTGATATTTTAACTCAAATATGGTTTTATATAGTAAATGAAAAAGATTTCTAGAAAGGTGATACCAAGTGAAGTATTCTTAACAAATGACGAATTTCTTGAAAGTTATAATGACAATATGCCCCTGGGTTACCCCCATGTCTCTTTGGCTATGCTCGAGAAGTTCAAAGATGGACACCTTGCACTCTTCAAGGCTAATGGGCTCTGGTCGCTTGACCAGCACAGAAAGCGAATGATCGACTGGCTTCCACAGAATATTTAACTTAGGAGAAAATAAATCTCAAAACTTTCAAATTGTTTCGCGCATTCCTGCGAGGGAATGAGGTTTCCCTTCTGCTATTGACGCCGAGGTGATGCGAATAAATTTCGCCTTTTTGTGGAATTCTTTGAGATTACGCGCGCCGACATAGCCCATACTGACTTGAATTCCAGAAGTAAGACTAGCTACCACATCTGTAACAGGCCCTTTGTACGGTACTAATGCCTCAACACCCTCTGGCACAGCTTTACGCCCATGTGTGAAATAGCGCTCCTTACCTGCCGCGCTTTCGATAACTGATTTCGAGCCCATGCCTCTATATTCTTTGAATTTTTTTCCGTTTTTCCTAACAATTTCGCCAGGCGTCTCGTCAGTGCCAGCAAAAAGATTCCCAAGCATCACAGCCGAAGCTCCGGCGGCAAACGCTTTTGCAATGTCGCCCGACGTACGGATGCCTCCGTCGGCGATAACCGGTACACCCTTCCTAGCTGCAACCGATACAACCTCAAGGATTGCTGAGAGCTGTGGCACGCCTACGCCTGAAATAATACGTGTCGTGCAGATACTCCCCGGGCCCACGCCAACTTTTATGGCATCAGCAAATTTACACGCTTCTTTCGCGGCTTCTGCAGTCGCAATATTGCCGAAAATCATTTTCGCATTATTGAGATTCTTTTTTATTTTCTTTGCGCTCGCCACCACATTTAAATTGTGGCCGTGCGCACAGTCAATCACAATCACATCGCATCCTGCTTCGCCAAGCGCCTGTGCGCGATCCCCAGCAAACGGCCCACAGGCAGCCGCGACGCGGACTCCCACTTTTTTCACTTCCTTAACCATTCTCACCTGTTCCTCTATAGAGCAGTTACGGTGAAGAACACCTAGGCCGCCAAGCTTTCCAAGCGCAATTGCCATTTTTTCTTCCGTTACTTTGTCCATCGTAGCAGAAAGGAACGGCACCAAAAGATTGATACCGCCTATGCTCGTCTTCAGAGATGCCTCTGCAGGCTCCATAGTGCTCGCAGCAGGGCGGATTAGAATATCATCAAATGTAAAACTTTCGTCTAGAATCTTCGAAACCATAGTTTATTATACATGAAATCGTTGAACTAGTGTAAAATGTAACTAGCTCGCATGCAGGAACAATTAAAATTTTTCAAAATTGCTTTATTAGACCGCAAGATCGGCGCTATGACGCGTAGTTCCAAGTATGTAGTTAACGCCGTAGTGCGTAATTTGGGTCATCAATCATTGCATCGAGTTATAGAATACGGACCGGGAGATGGAGTTGTGACGAAGGAAATATTGAACAGAATGCCGAGAGACGGAGAGCTTATTGTTGTTGAAACAAATCCTAAATTTTTGAGAGTTTTGAAAGATATAGAAGATTCTCGATTAAAAATTATTAAAGGTACTGCCCAAGAAATTTCAAAAGAATTAAAACGCCACAATCACGCAGTCGTTGACTTGGTGATTTCCAGTATCCCATTTTCGATACTCAAGCCTGCTATCCGAGAAGACATAGTGAATAACACATTTGATATGCTTAGAAGCTCTGGTAAATTTATTATCTTTCAGTATTCCCCCCTTATGCTTAGTTTATTAAAAAAATATTTTGATGCCAATAACGTTAGCACTCAATTTGAACTTCGTAACATTCCGCCAATGTTTATCATGAGTGCACAAAAGCTCGATTTGACAAAATAAGTGGGTTAGTATACTATGTAGGGGTAAATCAGTACTCATAGGTTTCGTTATAGAACTCTTCTATTCGCAAGACACCCGTCTGTAAACCTCAAGAGATTTACAGATTAGTGTATGTTTTATCCTCAAAGAGGCCACACTGCGCCTAGAAAATTTCATAGTAGAGCCAAATTCGCCAATTCGGGCGTTTATATAGATGTGTCCAGGTTTGTCAATAAGGCTATTGTTACCGAGGCGACAGAGCACTTCGTGCCGGAGCATTCCTTCGCCGATTTCAAATTTCAAGAAATCCTGAAGAGAAATATAGAGGCAAAGGGCTATGTCACCCTCACTCCTATCCAAGATCAAGCAATCCCCTGCATCACTTCTGGCAAAGATATTGTCGGCATTGCAAACACCGGTACTGGCAAGACTGCGGCATACCTACTCCCTCTTATAAACAAAATAATTCTCGACTCGCGAGAGAAAGTGCTTATTGTGGTGCCCACTCGTGAGCTCGCTTGTCAAATTGACGAGGAGCTTCGAATTTTTGCTAAAAACTCAAACCTCTTTTCCGTGCTCTGCATTGGCGGTATGGGTATGGGCAAGCAGGTAAGAGAGCTTCGTCAGAGGCACCACTTCGTCATCGGCACACCAGGACGCTTGAGAGACCTGATGGAGCAGCAAGTACTTGACCTCTCTGGATTCAAGACCATCGTTCTCGACGAAGCAGACAGGATGCTTGACATGGGTTTCATTCGCGACGTGCGATTTATGATGTCAAAAATGCCTAAGGAGAAACACACGCTCTTCTTCTCTGCCACCCTTTCGACAGAGATAGAAAAACTCATTCATGAATTCCTCCGTGAGCCGATACGTATTTCGGTCAAGACTCAAGAGACTCCCAGAAACGTCCACCAAGATGTAGTAAGAATTCCCAAAGATAGAAACAAGCTCGATATCCTCCACGGCCTCCTCAATCAGAGAGAGTTTAGTAAGGTGCTCGTCTTCGGCCGTACCAAGCACGGTGTAGAGAGACTTGCTCTTGAACTGGGAAAACGAGGTTTCAAAGCCGAGTCCATCCATGGCAACAAAAGTCAACCCCAGAGACAACGGGCACTTGACCTATTCAAGCGTGACCACGCTCAAGTGCTTACCGCTACCGACGTGGCCGCTCGTGGCCTCGACATTTCTGACGTGACACATGTCATCAATTTCGACCTACCGGCTACCTATGACGACTACGTCCATCGCATTGGCCGCACTGGCCGTGGAGATAAGCTTGGCAAAGCCCTCACGTTTATCGAATAAGATTTAGCGAACGATAAGTGTGCCGACCATGCCCATCGCGCGATGATTACCGACTGAACAGTAGTATTCGAAGGTACCGGCCTTATCTGCAACGAACGTAATCGTCTGTGTTTCTCCGGTATTGAGTGTACGAGTGGAGACATTGAACTCGTCTATCTTGAAGTCGTGAGTACCATTCACATTCTTAACAGTAATCTTGACGGTATCTCCTTTGTTGACTGACATAGTCGATGGTGAAAATGAGAAAGGAACGGCATCAACATTAAATTCCTTCATCACTTCGGTCTCTTCAACCTCGTTTCCTGGAACAGGCATATTACTATTGATATCCATGTCGGTCGGCGCCACTCCCCTATTCTTGAATAAGAGCAAACCGCCACCGACTAAAACTACCACGATAATAATTGCAGTTATTTTATTATTCATATGTCGAATTATACTTTAAGATACTTTCTAATCGCAAGAGCGCTCGAGAGGGCACCGATAAACACTCCGGAGGCCATGATGATGAAAGCAATTTCCAGAAAGTGGCGGAGATAGTAAAAGAAGATATTAAAACCGACAAAAAAGTTTTCGGTAGTGCCGCCGAGCCAATAGGTGAGGGGTAGAAGGAGGAGCAAGGTTAAAAGACCGGCCACCACTCCGTAGATAATACCAACAACCACGAAAGGCCCTCGGATGTAAGTGGTCGAAGCGCCCACTAAACGCATAACGCTTATCTCATCTCGAGCAAGATAAATCGTCAGACGAATGGTGTTAAAAGCAATCAGCACAGAAATAATAGCGAAAAAAAGCGTCAAGACGAAACCTAGCCGATCGGCGGAAGCAATAATTTGGGTCAGCGTATCGATGGCTGCCTTGTTTTGAAAGTAATTGATACGGTCGATAATAGTAGAACTGCCGGAAGACAGCGCGCTACCACTCTCCAGAAAATCAGCTACGGAAGCATATTGGGAAGGGTCTCTGGCTTGGACGTTAAGAACCGCCCCCAGAGGATTTTCACCAACCTCATCGAGAGCCGAGAGGATAGCCTGGTCACTCGAATGTCTTTCTTTGAAGAGAGTGAGAGCCTCTTCTCGCGAAACGTAAGTGACTAGAAGGACTTCCGGTAGAGACTCTATAGTATGCTTGATGTTTAAAATATCTTTTTCATTTGCCGAAGTGAAAAAAGTGACGTTAATGTCAATTTTGTTTTTTAATTCAGCCAAAGTGGTATCGAGAATAGCGCTTGAGAAAGAAATAAGACCAATAACAAGAAGGGTCACCATCATTATTAAAACAGAGGCAAGTGTGACCGTACTGTCTCTCCAGAAATTGAAAAAGCCAGTGCGCAGAATCCTCTTCAATTTCGTCCAAAACATTTGTTTGTTACTCATACAAAATATTTACCAGTTCTGTCATCACGGACGACTTTACCGCGTTCTATGGCTACGACGCGCCGCTTTAACAAATCAATTATACCCTTATTGTGCGTGGCTAGTATCACGGTGGTGCCAAGATCGTTAATCTTTTTCAGTATCTGCACTATGTCGTAGGTATTAGCCGGGTCGAGATTGCCGGTCGGCTCATCGGCGATAATGATGTCCGGCTCGTTGACCAGCGCGCGAGCGATAGCCACCCTCTGCTTCTCCCCGCCCGAGAGCTCGCGCGGGAAGTTCCAAATCTTCGGTGTCAAGTCCACCAGCTCAAGAACGTGAGGCACGTCCGACTCTATTTCCTCATCCGTTCGCCCCGCCGCCTCCATGGTGAAAGCAATGTTCTCATAGACGGTTTTATTTGACAGAAGACGAAAGTCTTGGAAAACCATGCCGACTTTCCGGCGAAAAGCGTCAATTTCTTTTTTGTTAAGAGCGTGGATATTGGTAGATTCATAATAAACCGCGCCAGTAGTCGGTTTTTCTTCCGCTAAGAAAAGCTTCAAGAGCGTAGTCTTGCCCGCGCCAGACGGCCCGACAATAGAGATAAATTCTTTCGGCTCGATTGAGAGAGTTACCTCCTCAAGAGCGACGGAACTATCCGGATAGATTTTGGAAACACGGTCAAAGACAATCATGTCCTATTATTTTATCACATAGACTTTGATATAATCAAACGTATGAATAAACAAGCAGGTGTCTTGATCCCTCTTTTAGCCATTAGTGTTGTCTTTCTACTGGGATACAAGGGTTTCGGCTGGGAAAATAGTTTAAAAGGCACAGAAATTGCTAACATCTTGACAACATTCTCTACTACTAATTCAGACAAGCGCGAGGCGTGGACGACATTTCAGAACTATCTGGAATTCGCCCGGACACATAACCTCTCCGGCATCCGAAGTCTCTCACACCAAATCTCCGCCACCTGCGGTGACCAATCGAGAGAAGAAGAATGTTTTGCCCTCATGGATAGCATCTACGCTTTTACCAGCACTTTCACATTGAGTGATTTCAAGCACATCCAGTCAGATAAGAAACATGTCATTATGTACACAGACGGACCTATGGTAGCTATTCTCTTCTTTACTAAAGACGAAAATGACTTTCTTAAAATCCTTGGTATGAGGTTCTGTTTTGAAGACGAAACTGCACTCAATACCTGTGTTGAAACTGACCCAACTAAACGCGACCTGGATGGCAACGGCTGGTGGGATGATGTTGAATCCCTTTTCTATTAAACTAGCCTGTTTCGATACCGAGGTGTTTCTCTATCGCGGCAATTCGCGCGAA
>CAZYLR010000005.1:0-17470 GCA_964648835.1 uncultured Candidatus Saccharibacteria bacterium
AATTGGCGCATTTTCCTCGATTACGAGGAGTGCCATATGTATCTGAACTTATGCACTTTGAAATTACCTTATCTCGTAGACTATCGTCACGCTCACATTTACTTTATTTTCTCCTATTGGGATAGTCGGGGCTGGAGCAGAAGTTTTGACCATATCGCTCCCCAAACCTTCTGCATAGTATGGCATCGGTCCTCCACCAGTATTGTCGTAGAAACTCACTACCCGTACTAGTCGAACCCCAAGCTCTTTAGAAAGTAGTCTGGCTTTCTCTTTCGCATCCGTGATCGCTTCGGCTCGAGCTTCATCCAGTATCTTGTCGGGGTCGTCGACGGTAAAGGAGATGCTCGAAAGGCCGGTAGCGCCATTCTCTCCCGCCAAAGCAAGCGCCTTTCCTACATCTTCAGTCGATCGCACTTTTACAGAAACATTGTGGCTTGCAGTGTAACCATCTTGAACTTTCCTAGATGGTGGACAGAAAGCCGATGAGCAAATAGTCGATTCGTAAGTATATTTTGGCCATAGAGAATAGTCAGTCGTATTAATGTCTTTCTCTTCAATGCCTAGCACCTTAAGTTCAGTTAAGATAATGTCCATCGACTTTGCCACCTTTCCTTGAGCATCACTTGCTATTTTAGCGTCTGCTGAAACAGTGAAGGAAAAAACAGCAATATCGGGTACGGAAACTGCCTCTCCCACGCCCGAAACCGAAATAGAGTTAAAAGTCGGATCGATACTACGTAAATTTTTAAACGCCCCGAGAGTCTCAACTGCCAGAAATATTGCGAGGACAATGAGCACGACCCAGACCCACTTTAAAACCTTTTTAACTTCTTCTGTGTTTGTATCCATTGTTTATTTATAGTGAGCTTGTCGAACTACTATATCACTAATTAATCCTATTTCTCAATGAACGCTTACCCTCGATGAAGACATTGAAAATGAGCACCGTGAAGCTTACAGACAGGAGACCGAGAGCGATGCCCGCCAAGATATCGAGTGTCCAATGCGCCCCGAGGTAAAGTCGAGAGAAAGATATAAGGGTTACACCTAGAATCGAACCTAGAATCAGCATAGTTTTGCTTATATAGGTTCTCATCCTACCGAAGAAAGAATAAGCCAGCATGAAAAAGAAGGCGGTAGCAACCGTGGCGTGCCCGGAAGGAAAACTCCAACCACTAACATCAATAAGTTCTGAACCCGGTCGCGCAACTTGGAAAGTATTTTTAAGTACCGTGAGCGAGACTATAGCTACCATTAAGGTCACGATGAAAAGGACAGCGTCATAGTAGCGACTACGCATGATAAGTAAGACGGCAATAAGAGCAGCTGCAGATGAAAGGATGAATGGGTCACTCAATCTAGTCACAGTCACAAGAATAGTTGTTAAGAAAGGTGTGCGTACACGCACTACCACTTGCTCGATAGCAGTGTTAAGGGGTATGAGCTCCGTACCGGAGAGCAAACCTTCAATAATAATCACGAGCACCAGCCCAGAAATCATATAGACCAGAAGGAAGAGAATATTCTTTGCCCAATTTGGAAACATCATGTTCTTAAGCCTAACATAAGGATATCGAGCTCCATAGTAGCGACTCCGACAACCTTGTCCGCACCCCCATAATATATGTATAAGAGTCCATCACGCACGATCATACCGCAAGGAAAAACCACATTGTTTACTATTCCCTCTTTCTCATATGGCTCTTCTGGTTCAAAGATTGGATCGGCCGAGCGTGACAGCACGATGGTCGGGTCTTTGAGATCTAAGAGAACTGCTCCGATACGGTAAGTGTGATGATGCTCCGAGATGGCATGATAAAGAAGAACCCAGCCCTCTTCAGTTCGGATAGGCGGAGCAGTAATGCCGACTTTAGCGCTATCCCACATTCCTGGCCTTGGTCCGAAAATACGGATACACTTATTGACGGTCTCCTTCTTGAAATCAAGTGATTTAAGAAAGTCGGCGCAAATATCTGTCCCAATGCGATGAAGCACAAGATACTTGCCTCCGACTTTCTCGGGGAAAATACAGGTATCTTTATCATCGACACCTTTCGGAGTAATGAGCTCTGGTTTCGACCAATTCCAATGACGCGAGAGAAAATCTTTTTCTCCTATAGAAGTAACGGCCACTCGCGGCGGACCAATACCGTCGAAGGCGGTGTAGCACATGTATAAGTCCTTTCCAATTTTGGTAATACGCGGGTCTTCACACCCCGAATTAGCTCCCTCTATCTTCTTGGTTTCGAAATCCTCGCGCGGAACATAAATCGGCTCACTAAGACGTTCGGTGATATTCGCTCCGTTTACACTTAGAGCGTAGCCGATAGTAGAAGTATTGTCATTTGAGAGGGCGCGGTAGAGAATATGAACTCCCTCTCCGAGGTCAATGGCGGCAGGATTGAATGTTGCTTTTGATTCCCAAGCATGATTTGGGTCAGGCACAATGATGGGATTATGCTCAAGACGTTTGAAATGCCAGCGATGTCTGGTCTCGCTCGAGATAGTCGAGACCAAGTCGTCGATATTAACGCGAGTCAAACAAACGGTGGTATCAGAAGCCCCGTAATAAATAGTTAGAGTCTCGTCTCTAAGAAGCGCGCCTGACGGGAAAACGATATTTGAGACATGGCCGGAGAGTTCATAAGGTTCTTCAGGCACCATCAAGGGACCCTTAGTAGACCCTACAATTTTGCGCGGGTCTTTCAAGTCAAGAAGCAGGGCTTCGATGCCAAACTGGGGTCTAAGATTTTCCGATGAGGGAAAATAGTGTTCGATATGCGAATAAATAAGAAGCCAACCATATTTTGTTTTAATCGGTGTTGCTCCAATTTCGACATGGTCATTCTCTATCCGGCGTGGGTCTACGACATGCTTGTCAATCTCGCGATGCCACTTCTCCCAGAATACAGGCGACCACAATTCCTCGACACTGTCTGTCTGAACGATAGCCATTTTCGCTGGCGGGCTATCCGTATGAGCGCTGAAAATAGCTGTAACCTTACCGTCTATTCGTTCCGGGAAAAGAGTCATGGCTTTGGCATTAAAGGGCGTAACTAGATGCCGGGCATCAACTCGTTTAAGGTCATTCGAAATTGCCACAGCAACCTTGATACCTTCTGCAGTAAATGGAAAACGGGAAAGAGCCGTATAGAAAATGTAATATCGATTTTCAAAAAAGGTGACGCGTGGGTCCTCACAGCCAAATTTTTCCCACTCTTCTTCCGGTGCTATAAACTGCCTGCGTTCCTCGAAGTGCAGGCCGTCTAAACTCTTAGCTATGCCAATGGTAGACATTTGGTCCGGCACTCTTAGCGGATCTTTGCTTGATATCGCCCGATATAGGCCATAGATATTTCGACCTCGTTTCACCGGCGACATATTGAATGTGGCTGATGCTTCCCAATGATGATCTCTCTGGGGTACTAGAATTGGATTCTCCTGTGATCTTTTGACTACAAACATGGAAATCTATGCCACCTTGGCGGATTTGACCGAAAAAACAGCGTGTTCATTCTTCATAAGTTTACCAACGAAGTCATGCAAATTGGTATAGGCCACGCCGATGTGCTTGTCACCGCCACCATAATAGACAAAAAGAGTGCCCTCTTTGACAATTGCTCCGGATGCATAAATGATGCCGGGTTTCCAGTCATTCTCGTACCATTCATCGGGCTCAAGTACTGGATAATTGGAGCGGCAAAGAATCTTGCTAGGGTCATCGAGGTCCAGGAGCATGACACCAAGCTTATAGCGATGGTATTCATCTTCGCTCATAGCATGATAAAAGAGAAGCCAACCGTAAGGAGTCTTTAAGGGTGGCGGTCCGGCGCTTCTGATAAATGTATCCCATGCTTCTGTGTTGCCCCAAGCATGACGACGAGGGGTCGGCTCCTTACAACTTTCAATAAACTTGCCCTCGGCAAACACATTAAAATCATCTACATACTCGACAGTTACTTTCGGCGCAATATTGTGTAAGATGGCAAATTTCCCATTTATTTTCTCTGGAAAAAGAACCCAGTTTTTGTGTACTTCATTTGGAGGAGAGAGAAAGACAAGGCGACGCCAAGCCCATCGGCCTTGTTCCAAATCATCTTCACTAATAGAAGTTAACCCGACTCTAACAGAGTGCCATCCATTAAACATATTGAACGTTAAATACACCCGGCCGCCAATTTTGACAGCCCTCGGGTCTTCACATCCACCCCATCCGCCTCCAGAAACATAGAGTTTCGTGTCATACATGAGTCTAGCTGGAGAAGTATATGGATGATGTTTCGCCGATTCGATGACGGACTCAGGCATGTAGACTGGATGAGGATATCGCTTATCAAAGTGAACGCCATCCAAACTTGAGGCATAGCCAATACGAGAAATGCCATCGGAACCCAGAGCACGATAGAAAAGGTGGACACGCCCCCCATGCATAACTGCGCCAGGGTTGAAAACCGCTTCCGATTCCCAATAAGAACCTGATGCCGGACTAATAACAGGATTGTGGACAGCTCTGCGGAGGTCTAATGCTCTTGGTTTTTTCTTGACCTTTCTTTTCTGTGTTTTTCCGCCTTTTCGGCGGATCGCCGACGAGGCGATTTTGGCAATTTTCTTCTTCGGTGACTTTTTAATTTTTTTCTTAGGTGCGGCCATATTTAGCTCTTATTATAGCACCAATGGTCCTACTCCAGCATTTCAAGTATGACCTTTTTCGCTTCCTCTGGATTTCCAACGGCTCTGCATTCTATCCCCAAGGTTAGAGCTGGCTCATCGTTACCACCTTTAAACAGTTTATCCCCAATGTAGAGCATCTTCTCCTTTGAAATACCAGTTTGCTCTATAAGCTTATTGAGCCCATATGCCTTATCTATACCGACTCTCGTAACTTCTATGGAAGTAGTCCCGCCAATGCGCATTGAGAAACCCGGCAGAGCGCGCTTGAGCACTTCTATCATCCGCTCACGCTTCTTGTTGTCAGGGTCCCACTTTTCCTTGAGTGCGATGGGCGCTTCTTGTCCTAAGGCGGAGAAATTAAGTTGAGCTCCTCGGTCTTCTACCAGTTCCCCGTAAATTTTATCAGGGCTTTCAAATCCTGATTCCTCAAAAATATTCCCAAAAGCTGTCTTGATGCTCTCCTTCTCTTCTTTGGAGAGTGGGGCATCGTGCTGGCACTGCCAACCATCGCGATAGTTACAAAAGACGGTGCCATCAGTCGGCAACAGATAAAGATTTTTCATTTTCTCTCGTTGGCATACAAGAGGGCCGAGAATCTGCCATTTGAACTGATTGTAGCTAGCGCCAGAGATTATCGCTACCTTATATTTCTCCATGAGCCGACAGATGAGTGTCGCCATTTCACTGTCAAGCGGTAGCTTGCTCCGTGTCAACGTACCGTCGATGTCAAAAGCAATCAGATCGCAATTTTTTTCAACTATTTTTTTCATAAATTATTATTAAATTTTCTTTCTTTTTAGCATGACTGCATTGATAGCTACAATCACTGTGCTTACCGACATCAGCACCGCTGCAACGGCAGGATCCAGTAATATGCCCTTGAAGGCAAGCGCGCCCGCGGCGAGAGGCAGCGCGAGGATATTGTAGCCAGCTGCCCACCAAAGATTTTGAATCATTTTTGAATACGTCAACTTGGACAATTTTATAATTTTTACAATATCTCTTGGATCGTTTCTGACGAGAATAATCCCAGCTGATTCAATGGCAACATTGGTCCCTGCACCTATGGCAATACCGAGATCGGCCTGGCTAAGAGCCGGGGCATCATTGATACCATCTCCCACCATTGCCACTTTCATATTACGCTTTTGGAGCTCTTTAATTTTATCTGATTTCTCGTGGGGCAATACTCTGGCAAAATATTCGTCTATTTTAAGCTCTTCACTCACCCATTTTGCCACATCCAGAGAATCACCGGTAATCATTGCCGTACGTACCCCCATTACCCTAAGCATCTCAATTGCTTCCCGAGATTCCTCCCGGATAATATCGGCAAGAGCGATCGTGCCCAAAAGTATACCTTCTTTAAGCGTAAAGATGATTGTTTGTCCTTTTCTACCCCCGTCTCGAACTTGTTTTGAAAGCTCATCAGGTATATTGATTTCCATACTTTCAAGAAGTGCCGGGCCTCCCACCATTACTTCCTTATCTTCTACCAAAGCCTTCACTCCCTTACCCTTCAACGCTTCAAATTTCGCAGTACTTTTGAGCAAGAGTCCTCGTTCCTTTGCCTTGGCAACCACCGCCTTTGCGATTGGATGTTCGGATAGAGCGTCAAGTGATGCGGCTAATTCCAAGACTTCATCTTTAGTATGACCACTAACACTCCATATCTCCACAATCCCAAACTCACCCTTTGTCAAAGTTCCCGTTTTATCAAATAGCACGATATCAATCGTCCGAGCCGCTTCCAAAGCCAATCTTTGTTTTACGAGAATGCCATTCTGCGCCGCTTTGGTTGTAGAAATAGAGGCAACCAGAGGTACGGCCAATCCCAAAGCATGCGGGCAAGCAATTACTAGCACCGCCACAAGCCGAGCTACCGCAAAACCAACCTCGGCACCAGCTAGAAGCCAGGAAACTAATGTGATAATACCTCCCACCACAGCCACAATTGTCAAATAGAAAGCGGCACGGTCAGAAAGCACCTGCAACCTTGATTTAGAAGCTTGAGCTTCGGCAACCAAGCGCATCACACCGGCTAGAAATGTTTTCTCTCCAATATTTGTAATGCTAATTTTAAGCGCCCCGTCGCCGTTTATTGTTCCAGCAATAACTGAATCACCTGCTGTCTTGGAAACAGGTTTCGATTCTCCGGTGATCATAGATTCATTCAGGTGAGATTCCCCTTCTGTAATTTTTCCATCAGCAGGAATCTTAGCTCCTGGCCGTACGAGAACCACATCATTCTCCCTAAGCAGAGAAAGGGCGATAGTCTCTATTCCCCCATTACGAACAACTTCTGCGGTATCAGGAAGCAATTTCGATAGCTCTTTAAGAGCGCCCTGGGCTCCACTTACCGCTCGCATTTCAAGCCAATGACCAAGAAGCATAATGGTAATAAGAGTGGTCAGTTCCCAAAACAAAGCTTCTACACCACTAAACACGGCATACACGCTCCAGACATACGCAGCTGAAATGGCGATGCCAATAAGCGTCATCATGCCGGGCATTCGCCCTTGAATCTCCCTCCGCGCTCCGGCCAAAAAGATCCAGCCGCCGTAGAAAAATACTATCGAACCAAGTACCAAAGGCATGTATGCCAATCCGGGGAAATCTGGCAGAGACCATTTAAAGATTACTTGAAAAACATCAGCATAGATTACAACGGGGATGGTGAAAACTAAGCTTACCCAAAATTTTCGGAGAAACATTTTAGTGCTGTGACCAGTGTGTTTATCGTGTGTAGTATGCTCATTCGTATCAGTCTTTTTCTTTTGGACGGGAACAAGATTCATGCCACATTCAGAACACATACCCGCTCTATCCTGTCTGATTTCTGGATGCATAGGGCAGGTGTAAATTGTTTCTTTCATATCATTCTATATTCCATTTGAATAAGCGTTCAGTCACACCACCGATATTCTTAATTTTAAGCTCGATGTATTTAGGCATAGGCTCTATGGGATCGAACACCAATACCCCCTCTCTGTGATGACCACCAGACGGCCCCTCCCAGCCAATTGGTTTGTACTCTTTATCCTGGCCATCAATGAGAACAGCGGACTCTGTCATGTCCTGATCCAATTCAACCGAATGGGTATCCATAACTATATCGAACTTCCATTCTTTTGATTGGGAAGAAATATCAATAGAGGTAACGGTAATGGAAACTGCTGCTTGATTATCGGTTTTTGATTCCCAATTTTCAGGCTTCGGATTATAAAAAATCAGAAATCCTCCCATAAGCACAATCGCCAGTATAGATATTAAAATGATTTTATTCATGACCTTTTTTGAACTGGATGATTTTGTTGCCGATAAACGTAATGCCGAATATATTGAAAGCTAGACCGACCCAGAAAATCTCTACTTGATATTGAGCAATCACAGAAATGGCTCCGGCGATACCCAATATTGGCACGATATTGGTCAAGTAGTGCGTGCAACATGAGATCATCGAGAGAGCAGAGGTTGCCCCTGTCACTGCCACAGTCTTGCCCTCCATAGCCATGCTACTATTTTCCACAAGTTGTTTCAGGTAAGAGTACAGACCAATCTGAATTCCGAAACCTACTACCAAACTGATAATAAAATACCAATAGATTGCGAACTGACTTTGAGCAAAGCTCCAGCCGGAGACCAATGTAAGCACGACAAAATAAACTCCAAGCAAAATTACGCTTGCGAGCATTCCGTATAGAACTGGTTTTACGACGTTAGTGACAACAGTCATGACCTGAATGGTTTTTGCCCTTGTTATCTTTGTTTTTATCTTCTCCGTCAGTGGTCGTTTTTTCTTGATTAGAGTGTTTATGTGATTTGCCCATCATAAAGAAGTGAGCTATTGCCATTAACGCAACCCCCCCTATGACAATCCATGTTTGCATAGTTATTTGTTAATAAGGCTTGAATTATGCATCCACACGAAATAGGAAGCAAAAATCCAAGCAAAGATGAACATATAGATTGCACCGAGCATGAAGCTACCGAAACTGATCCAAGTAAAGCCCGGAAGCGTTTCAAAGAGTCTGTGATGAAGCTCAATACCCTGTACACTGCGAAGTGGCAGAAATCCGCCCAACACACAAAGAACGTATGCTGCCTCGGCACCAAGAACACATTTCCAACCATACGATTTTAATGATAATTGTTCCATAAATTTAATTTATTATTTTTCTATTTATTTGATAACGCGTACAGGTCTACAAGTTCTTTAATGGCTTTGGCCTCCTGTTTTTTGTCATTGAGCATGTGCTTCACATGACCATGAAGATGGTTAGCCAAAAGCAACCTATCCATACTCTTGAGCGATAGCTGTATTGATCGAGACTGTGTTATCAAGTCAATACAGTATCTCTCCTCTTCTATTGCCTTTATAAGGCCATCAAGTTGGCCACGAAT
Organism: uncultured Candidatus Saccharibacteria bacterium; assembly: GCA_964648835.1. Taxonomy (GTDB): domain Bacteria; phylum Patescibacteriota; class Minisyncoccia; order Phycocordibacterales; family Zambryskibacteraceae; genus UBA5004. The sequence goes on from CAZYLR010000005.1 coordinate 9,076, forward strand.
AATTCTAGCTCGGTGAGTAGCTTTCTTCTTTAGCTTTTGATCTAACATACCCATACTCTATACCCCCATACCCTATCTGTCAAACATACTGTGGATAAGTTATATGCCACATCCGCCCTGCTGCCCTCGTGGTACAACCGTTTCTCCGGTCCCTACTCCACAACCACTCCCACCCCCCTGTTGCCCCGACTGAGGAACTTGAGCAGCAATTCTTGCAAAGCCTGAACCGCTTGAATATTCCGCACCAAGAAGCATTTGTGGAGTTACAGTCTTTGAATCAATGCCTTTTATTTTGAGATATTGAGCAATTGTCTGATATTGATCCGGGAACCATCTCATGTTGGCCGTTATGGCCGCATTCCACATCTCTCCCTCTGTGGCTCCTTGCGATGCCAGGTATTCAAGAAGTCCGAGCATGGCCATGCCGTGATTGCAGTCCGGGAAATGCGTCGAGTTGTTGCAACATGGTCTGTAAATACCTTTTACAATTTTCTCCACAAATGACTGCTGATCTGGTGTGAGTGTAGCTAGAATATGTTTGCTGTAATGATTCATTACCGATCCGGTCGTTACCGTCCAACCCCCAACTGATGCCATGTTTGTAGGTCCGCCATATCTCGGGTCCATAATCGGTCCGCTCTCAAGAACCTGATTTTTATTAGCCAAGCCATATGCCCACAATAGATTAAGTTCCGTTACTTGCGGCAGTTTAGAAGGATCAGTAGACCCGTTTGCGACTAAAGTAGCCAGCATTTTCTCTTCTGCCTCAAGCGGCAAAATGCTTCCGCCATCTGCTAAGATTGCTTGAACATTTTGCGCGTTAGAATTCTTTGCAGTTTGTGCTTGCAACGAACGATTCCCATTGTTATAGACCATAGCTCCTGCGACCATGATTCCCGCGACGATAACGGCTATTGGTAATATATATGGATTATCCTTTTTTTCGTTTTCCATGTTTTTGTTTTTAGCAGCATTGCTTCATCTGCTCTTCAAGTTCGTGTACATGCTCTTTACTACCATTATTGTCACTATGGACAAAGAGCTTATAAGCAATGATGAGTAATACGATTAATTCAATAAAGACAGTAACTTTAGTGAGATTGGTAATCAACACAAATGCAAATGGCATACCGATTGCAATAGTTGTAATTTTCCATCGGAGAGAGCGGCGTTGATAAGTAATACCAACAACACTGCCACCCATGAGAAGCGCTATAGGAAACTGCAAGACTTCAAATGGCATAATACGCCACGCAACAAGCGCGCTCATAACAAGCCAGAGACCGCTTATTGTTACGCAGATCCAGCAGATTTTTAAGTGAGTCATCATGGATTAATGGATTAGATGAACAATACGAGAATTCCGATAACAATCATGGCAATGCCAGCCCATAATCTCACAGTCTGGATCCTAGTTCTTTTCCACTCTTGCATTTTATCTACAACCAGCTTATCCGAGGTAATCCAAAGAACAGTTGCGAGGGGTACTATCAGGAGAAGATTGTAGAGGAAGAGATACCAAAAGCCAGAGAAATATGTCACTTGATCTCTCAAGAGCCCAATCACCATTAAGTACGGACCACCCATGCAAGGGAATTGGCACAAGCCAACCAGAAGCCCCAGGCCGAACGCGGCTGGTAGTGAGACTTTTCCCATGAGCTCACTCATCCATTTATGGGAAACACTTGGAACTTTGAGTTTGATGGGGAAATTCTGGAAAAATCTGTTAAGGAGATTCAGGACACCGAAGGTTATTAAGAGGCCCGCTCCAAGCTTGCCCATGAAGTGGGGCGTATTGAAGATGTGCAAGACTCTAAGAATTCCCAGACCAATCAAGAGATATGCGGTAAATATGCCTGCTATGTAAGTCCCACCTATTTGGATGATTTTCTTCCGGGTCATCTGTAGACCAAAGAGAAAAGCAATCGTAATGAGAAGAATGGAGAATGAGCACGGATGTACGCTGTCGAGAATTGCTGCTATAAGTACAAGCGGCAGAAGCCAACTGCCTTGGCCACTTACATTCCACAAGAGCTCTGATGCTAGACTACTTTGCTTCAAGAGAGCGACGCCTGCCACAGCTACAGCGATAATTAAGATGAAAGTTATTACTCTTTTCATACCTTATGGCGTAACCACCGCTTTAATCTGGAACTCGAGTACACGTCCTAGGCTGTCTTCCAATGTAACTACTCTATTAATTATCCCTACGCCAGCTGGCCCGTGAGCATTGGGGTCAAAAACTACCCTGATTTTTCTTGATTCACCAGGCTTAATAATTTCATTGGCCTTGGGTACGGTTCCGCCATGTCCTACCATGCTGAAAGGCCCTTTTTCTGCATCACCATCTACGGTTTCCAAATAAGCTACAGTGCACATGCACGAGGTGGTAATTCTTTCGAGAATTATGTCTTGGCTATCCGCGTTACTTATCTCAAAGGTTTTCTCCACCTTACCTTGAGCCATGCTTATCTTGCCAAAATCATATAAAGTTTCCAAAGCTTCTAGAGCATTTACAGAAGGACTTGAATTTGGATTTGCTGAAACTGATTCTTGAGCTGGGCGGCCCCACCACAACAGTCCCGCAATTACGAGAATTATGAGGAGAACGCCAATAATTGTTTTACTTTCCATTAAGTTTAGTTAATTGATAGTACTGATAATAACCCCGAACAGGAATAGATACGGCACGAAAGAAAGACAAGCCTTCAGACGCGCTTTTAGAAGGAGGGGCTAAGTTCGAAAAGGGCTATCCAGGAAATAAGTTTGTGTCTACCTAAATTAAATCTGAGTCTATAATCTTCAGATCTCTGTGTAATAAATTGGCTATATAAGAATCGAAACTTGAAAAGATAGATGGGGCCTATTATAGAAACTGCGATCAACAAAATTACAGAAAAGACAAGAGTGCTTATCGGAACGTTAAAGAAAGATTGGATGGCAGCAAAATGGTGTGTAATGATACTCCTAAGATTGACGGGGCAAAGAGTATTGGTCACGATCGAAGCAACGCAATCAGACTGTCCATGTCTCATGCTGTGATCCAAAGCTTCCAAACCAAATATGCCTATTCCGACAAAACTCATTATTAACAATAATGACGCGAGATATTTCATAAGATTACGAAATTAGTATATACCCCTAGGCCCTATTGGTCAAATTAAGCGATACAGATAACTTAATCGAAATTAAGCTCGATTTTGTCCTTGTCGCGCATGACGTAATCGCCAAATTCTGTATTTTCTTCTCCATTGACTGCCATTTTCATATTCATTCCGAATTCATTCATGTCTTTGCCCCAGTTGCGAAAAAAGTTGCCAAGTTTTATATCATCTTTAGTTACGCGCCCACCGAATTCAAGATGAAGGAGCGGCAGGTCTTCGTGGGTATGCACAGGTTGATGAACCACACCTAAACCAATATTTTGTGGGATATTTTGTTTTTCTCCTTTAACGTAAATCTCAAGTTGAGGGTGCCAGTGTATACCACCAGTGGCGACAATATTTGGGTCATTTGATTCTAGTGATTTTGACCACCACACCCCTCCCGCAAGTAGGAAAACGATGGCGCCACTGATGGAAAGTGTTTTGTTCATACCCAAAGTATATCAGTTCAAAACAAAAAAGTTTTTCTTAGTTTATCTTTCAATTATCTGTGGCTAGCTCCATTTTTTAAGAATACTTCTCTAAAAGGGGCGGCTATCCGGTTATGCTCCGGATCTGAGAGTTCCACAAACTCTAATGCTACTATTACACCATAGCCGCCATCAATTTTTCTTTCATTCCCTCGTACCGATGTACAAGGTGGTGGCAATTATGACACAACCATATCAAGTTTTCTACTTTGTTATTACTTCTGTTTTCGTCTACATGATGAACGGCGAGTATTCTGATATCTTCAGTTTTACACAATCTACATTTCTTAGGAATTTTAGTTCTGCTCAACAGACTCCGATACGTAAACTGACCATTTGTGTAGTTAGCATGTTTGGCTCCACTAAACTCAGTATTGCGCCAAGTTGTCTGGCAGCTCTTGGAACAAAACCATTTTCGACTTTTAGAAATTCTCAGAGCCTTTAATGATTTATATACTTCCTTGTCGCAAGTATGACATGCCACCACTTTCCCATTTTTCATACTAGTATGATGACATTCTGCCGAACAATATTTACCCCACCCATTTTTCACATAAGAAAGTTTTGTCTTGAATACGGCCTTACAAAGTTTGCATTTCTTCAAAAGTGGCATACAAAATATTATACCGCTTTTGGTCAGCAAACCGTATTGTGGAGTTTCCCAGAAACAGAGGAGATAACCGGGTGCGCGGGAGAGGATTTGAACCTCCACGCCCTTGCGGACACTGGCACCTCAAGCCAGCCTGGCTACCGTTACAGCACCCGCGCATTGTTGTTAATATTACTTTGCTTCTGCTTTAGAAACCACTTCTTCAACTTCTTTCGCCATTCGAATATTTCTCATCTGACGGCTGATTTCTTTGGCCGCTTTTTCTCGGATGTGGTAGAGCTTGGCGCGGCGAACCTTGGAGCGCTTAACCACTTCAATCTTATCTATCACGGGAGAATAGAGCGGGAAAATCTTTTCCACGCCCACACCGGAAGATACGTTCCTGACAGTGAAAGTGGCGCCCGCTTCCCTGCCGTGTTTACGCGCCAGCACCAAGCCTTCAAAGGCCTGCAAGCGGGTCTTGCCCTTCTCGACAATTTTCTGCCAGACGCGCACAGTATCCCCCGACCGCAAGTCGAGCCCTTGCCTCTCTTCAATATTTACCGGGCTGATTATCCTATTTGCTGTCATATTGGTAGCAGACAATTTAACATAGTACCCGCCTCAAGACAAACTATCTGGGTTAGCCAGTAGTTTATATGTATTTCCGTGTTTCAAGAGCCCCCGATAGGAAGTGATAATTTCTTTAGAAGGATTCTTGGAAAGCTTTTTTAACATTCTTCTTTTAGTCGTGGTTCTCAAGATCCGGTAGTTTGGGAAGCGTACCCAACCAAGAAAATCTACCCCGGAAGCAAAAGTTTTGATAAAAACTTTGCCTGGGTGAAGTGAGAGTATCAACCTTTCATAAAGAAAATGTACGATATATCGTACATTTTGAAGTAGGAAGTTTCTATCTCGTGAGAGAACTACAAAATCATCAGCATATCTAATATAGTATTTCACCTTAAGTCTATGTTTTATAAATTGGTCAAACTCATTCATGTATATATTCACTAGAAGTTGTGAGGTGAGATTACCGAGAGGTAAACCCTTATCTGGTTGTGTTGAGTAGAAACTTCCAATTATTGTCTCGAGGAGTCGGATAGCGTCTGCATCATGAATATGCTTCTTTAGAATTACTATCAATATACTGTGGTCAATAGAGGCAAAGAACTTCTTAATATCACACTTCAATACCCAGCATTGTTTAGTATTATTTTGGCTCACTTTCCAAAAGTATCTTTGAAACTGTCTTATCGCTTTATGCGTGCCTTTATTCAAGCGGCAAGAATAAGAGTCGGAAATGAATTTTTTATCGAAATATGGATATAGAACTCTATAGATGGCATGGTGGAGCAATCTGTCTCGCACCGTGGCTTTATGAATGTTCCTAGGTTTCGGATCTGAAATATTGAAGGCGTGGTAGGAACCGTGTTGGTAGGTTTTGTTGACTAAATCCAAATGAAGATTGTATATATTTTTTGAAAGGTTTTCGGAGAATTCAGCCACGTCTTTGCGTTTTCTCTTTCCTTTAAGGAACTCTTGCCATGCGTCAAAAAGATTTTCCAAAGATATGATAAGCTCGTACATATGGATAAGACTAACATTACCCCCCCCCCGCAAAAGTACCTTCGGTACTTTTTAAGGAAAAGAATACTTACACATATTGGTTAAAATTGTATAAAAAAATATCTAAGCCAGAACGCTTTGGCATCGGGGAGAAAATAGATGATTTATTTCTTGAAACCTTGGAACTGACTTACAAAGGCAGATACGCTTCTCTTTCAAATAAGATCCCTTTCCTAGAGCAAGCAATATTGAAAATAGACAGAATTAAATTTTTCTCGGAAATCTTGTGGGAGAATAAACTGATGACTACCAAGCAATATGTTGAATTTCTTGAAAAGCTTGAGGAAATCGGTCGAGAGCTGGGCGGTTGGAAAAAGGGAATCTTAAACAAAAACTCCCGCCCATAAGAGTGGGAGAAACTGAAGAGTTTCGAGAAACGACCTGGTTGTCTGCGTTCCACCTGTTCGGATTGTCGACCGAGTTGGCATTGACGTTCCAGCCGTCGTTGTCAGCGTTCCAGTTCGCGTTCACGGCCCAGAGTCGTTTCGTGCCAAGCGCCATCTATGCCACCGTCTCGCGATTATTCTTGAGACTGTATCGAATTCCGAGTCTCTACTCGTTAGCGCTTCGCACCAACTATTTTATTTTTTGAAACCGGATTATCCGGTTTTCATCTGCCACCCCAAACCTTAGTCGAGAGTGCCAGCAGATTGATTGAATTATATAAAGAAAGGGCACCTCTTGCGAAGTGCCCTTGGGCCCAGTGTCATCCTGCCTTCGGCAGGAGTCAAAGGGTCTAGTTGCGAGAAACGACCTGGCGGTCTGCGTCCCACCTGCGCGGACTGCCGACCGAGTTGGCATTGACGCTCCAGCCGACGTCGTCAGCGCTCCAGAGCGCGTCCACGGCCCAGAGGTTTCCGTCCTTACCCTTGAGGTAAAAGACGAACCACTCCGACGAGCCGCGATTGGCTGCAAGGAACGTCTGGAACTGGGAGACTGTGAGCTCGGCCTTGCCGCCAAGCTCGGCGAGGATTGGGGCGTCGAGCGACGCCTGTTCAAGCTTGCGGACAGCGAGCTCGACCTCCTCCGTCGCCTCGACTTCGAGGCCCAAGAACTGGGTCTCGAAGTTTTTCCCCATCCATCGCACCCCGGCTTCCTTGAAGTACTCCTTCGAGGTGGTAACTGCCGGTTTGGAAAAAACCACCACAGTGCGGATGATGGTGAGAATCGTCTCGAAGACGATCCTGCCCTGCCCACCGATGAAACGGAGGAAGTTCTCCCAACCGCCCATGCGGTTGATACAGGCTTCCGTCTGCCCTGCGGTCACGTTGCTGTACTTGGCCATGATAATCTCCCTTCGGCTGAAAGCCAAGAGCTTCCCTCTACCCGAGGTTGTGGGGGCTTAGCGACACCATGTCGCCATAGCTCCGAAAATACAAGGCAAGACCTTGCACACTCAAAGCTATGGCGAATTTCTCACAAATAGTCCTGTAAAAGAGCTTTATTTATCTGCTTCAATTGTACACCCAAACAAGCTATATGTCAAGGATTTTTCTGACACCCAGATTTATGGCTCTAAATAAGGTTTTTTGATGCTTTTTGGAAATCTTCCGGATACGGGGCTTCAATTGTGACTTTTTTGCCGCCTACGGTTTTGAAAGTGATGGCGCGGGCGTGGAGAGCGAGGCGATTAAAGTCAAGGAGACATGGTTTGTTGGGTGCGTAGAGTTTGTCACAAACAAGCGGGTGGTGAAGCGCCTTGAAATGTACTCGAATTTGGTGAGTCCTGCCCGTCTTCGGTTTGGCTTCGACAAAAGTAACGCTTCCATCTTCCGCTCGTTTCAGCACTTGGAAATACGTAATGGCTTCACGTTTCTCCCCCCCACCCGCAACGCTCTCGCTTGCGAGGCGGGCGGGTCTCGCCTCCCATTTTCTAAAATTGCCTCTGCCCCTGCCTATCGGCAAATCAATAGTGCCCCGGTCATCTTTAAGATTGCCACTTACAAAAAGGTGGTAGATTTTTTCAATCTCTCTTTTTTGGAATTGCTCTTTGAGACACGCGTGGCCTTTTTTCGTTTTGGCGAGAAGTAGCACCCCCGAAGTTTCTCGATCTATTCTATGCACTATTCCAGGCCTTTCTATATCACCCATAGGCTCTCCAACATTTTTAGATTCTGGATATTTACTCACGAACCACTCACTTACACTATCCGGACTTGCCCCGTACCCAGCTCGCTGTGGTACGGGGTGTACTACCAATCCAGCCGGCTTGTCGAGCGCGACAATGTCATTGTCTTCGTAGAGAATGTTTTTGGATAAATCAGTCATGAGTGAGCACGAGAGGATTTGAACCTCCACGAGATTGCTCCCACTGGCTCCTGAAGCCAGCGCGTCTGCCAATTCCGCCACGTGCTCGTACACAGAGCATATAATATATGATAACATCGTGCCATTAGGGTTTACCCTGATGTATAGAAGGGCGGTTAGCTCAGTTGGTAGAGCGCTTCGTTTACACCGAAGATGCCAGGGGTTCGAGTCCTCTACCGCCCACTAAACTCAAATGAATATAAAATTTGATTCTTTCATTCGATTTATCTGGCGTT
>CAZYLR010000006.1:0-15609 GCA_964648835.1 uncultured Candidatus Saccharibacteria bacterium
ACTTGCATGATGACGTCTTTTACTCTATCGGGCTTGGGGATTTGATGGAAAATGAACTGCTTTTCTGACGCGGCGGTTTGAACAGTAATGTCCCCGAATTTAAGAATCGTTTCAATCAAGCCGTTGGTATGAGTGGAGACGTCCTGAACCCGGTGACTATGCAGTTCGGAAATTTTCCGATTGAAAAGTCCGCGCTGATCGCTATCAATAATGCGGCGGTCGGTGATGATGACTGTGTCAAGCGTGTAAATTGTTAGGGAGTAAAAGATCGCGAGCCAGAAAGCCAGAAACCAGACGCCGGATACAAGCAAAAAGAGATCGAGCCATCCATGAGCCGAGAGATACGACCAAAATATTACACCAATCGCTATCGGTACGAGACAAGCCAAGCCAAATAGAGAAAGCGGGAGCAGGATAGTAAAAGGATGCCGCCGCAAAAGCAATATGACTTCCTCGTCCTTCTCTTGGCCATCAAAGGAGTTTGCAGACTCTTGGAAGATTGATAGGAGTGCTTTTATCATCGCGATATGAGTAGTAAAAGCGGTTTGATGTCGAGATTCATAAACAAAATTATAGCCGCGCCGGAAAGTACCACTGAACCGAAGAGAAAGACGGCGGCGAATTTTTTGGGCTGGACTCCAATACCGAAGCGAGTCAGGTGGTAAAGAATGATGAAAGTCGCTCCCCAATAGATGAGGAATATCAGCGCGGCGAGAATATTAAAGATAATTTCCAGAGTAGACATAGATTCCAGACCCACCTCAATATTAACACTTCATTAGCTTATCGGAAAGATTTTTAATATCGCCGGCTCCCATAAAAAGCAAAATATCTCCTTTGACGGTTTCCTTTTTTATCGCGCGGAACACGTCTTTGGAATCTCTCATAAATCTAGCGGGTTGAGAGAGGGCCAGCTTCTCGGCCAAACTTTTCGCGTCTCGACCATTTTGGGGAGCTGATTCGCGCCCCAGAACTTTATAAGTTTCAAGAATCATCACTTGATCGGCTTCGCGAAAGGCCGTGGCGAAGTCCGAAAAGAGCAGGGAAAGACGCTCCGCCAAATGCGGCTGAAAGATGGCCCAAATTTTGGCTTTAGGAAACTTTTCTCTGGCGCCCGCTAACGTTGCTTTAATTTCTGTCGGGTGGTGAGCATAATCATCATAGACTTTTGTTTCTCGATAGATTCCGCGATATTCAAATCTGCGCCATGTTCCAGTGAATCGGGAGAAAACCTTATCTCGGACCGAGATGGAGATGCCGAGAGCATTGCCCAATACGTCGCAAGCCATAGCGTTTGAATGATTGTGCACTCCCGGGATTTTCAATAGCGATTTCACTTTTACTGCTCGCATTCCTTGCCGGTCGTAATACGCTATGTTTGTGCGAGTTTTCAATTTAAACGACGCAAGATTTCTATCTTCACGGTTTAATACGAGATATCCTCCCGTCTTAACCTGACCGACAAATGTGCGGAAGGCTTTTTTAATATTTCCGAATGTTTTGTAAAACTCGAGATGTTCTCGGTCAAGATTGGTAACAATCGCGGCAAAGGGTCTGTAGCGAAGAAACGAGCCGTGGAATTCATCAGCTTCCAAAACCAGCCATTCAGATTTTCCTTTGCGAAAATTAGAATTTCCAAATTCCTTTAGTCTCGTTCCTACTATCACCGTGGGGTCAAAACCAGCTTCAGAAAGCATTAGTCCTACCAGAGCTGTCGTCGTAGATTTACCGTGTGCACCGGCGATGGCAATTGTTTTGTAATTTTGCGTCAGCTCGCCCAGCGCTTCGGCATAGGAAAATTGAGGAATTTTAAGTAATCTTGCCTTCTGGCGTTCGGGATTTTCATTTTTTACGGCGAGACTGTAAATAACGCGCGAAACATTTGGGCGAAGGGGGCTCGCGTTATGGGAGCCGATGCGAATTACCGCGCCACGGCGCACCAAATCATCAGTAATAAGTGAGCGGGCGGCATCCGAGCCGGTAACCTGCCAGCCTTCTATAAGATACCACTGCGCCAATGCGGAAACACCAATACCGCCAACGCCGATAAAATGCACTCGCCGCTTTGTTACCCGATTCATATCGATATGATATAGGCAGTATAATTGAAGTAGATAAAAAGAAAAACCCACCACGCCCGAAGACGTAGTGGGGAGCAGTTGATCTGCTCAGTCCTTGCTTCTGTTGGGTCGTCCGAGTCACCGACGACGCCGGCCTCCGATGGGGAAGCCGAAGACGTTGTTGACGATGTGCTCGACCTGACGCTCCTCCTCGAGTTTCTTGCCCAGCTGATAGCTGGAGTCAGAGGACGAGCTGGAACGGAAGGCGTCCTTCCGACCCTGCTCGAGTTGCTTCTCGGCGGTTTCTCGATTGATACCGCCGATCTGCCGCTCCGGACACCCCGTCTTGTGGATGTGTGACCGGAGAAAAAGATCCCACTCTCCTCCGCAACATTTCGCCGCCATCGCGTCCACCTCCTCAAGGTGTTATTTACCGAGAAATCCTCTCGGCTGGGGAATTCCTAACAATTCCAAGTCTACAACAAGTATAGCATATATAAACCCTTTCTGTCAAGCTCAATAAAATGGGAACTATATACAAAGCTACCCTAAGTCGTAAATTACCAGAAGTGGTTTAAGGCAATGATTCCTGTAATCAAGATAGAAAGAAGAAGGACTATTACAGTCCAACCTAGAAGAGACATTTCGCCCATAAGGTTTTTTATCTGCTGGAGAATGCTGTGATGTATGTTATTATCGTCCATAGTTATCCACTTATATTACATGTAAACATTGACGCAATGCAACGTCTATGCTAGAATACGAACAGGTCAGAAAGTCAAGAGGGTGCGCTGGAGGAGACTCGAACTCCCATGTCTTACAGACAACCGATTACAAGGCGGTCACGGATACCAGTATCGTCACCAGCGCACTCTCTAAACTTCCTAACCCTAGTAGAGCACTAGGCTCTGAACGTTGAGGCTTCCTTGAAGGGCGATACTAATCATGTCCCCTACATGGGCAACGTCCAGAGCTTAATGCTCTACCCGCCGTTATCGGCACCCTCGTCTTCTGTTTTTTCTTTTGGTATGTGCTTGTCCGCAAACTCTCTAGCCTCCTTAACTAGCATACGTAGATCATTGTGGAGTTTATCATCGAGAAAGGATAGTTTATAGATAGACTCGGGAATCTCTATATACATTTTGTTTTCAACGACAGGGATGTGGAAATCAAAATCACGACCCTCCAACTCTTTTTGGGGGTTTCTCGTTTTTTTCGGTTTATTTGAAGTAATAGATTGAGTTTTGTGTTCAGTTTTAGGTGAACGTTTTCTAGTAACTACAGCGCTTTCTTCCTTTAATCCTGCGAGTACACAAAACTTCAAAAATGCTCTTGATGCGGATTTGGCGACATTCTGACTGATATTACTGTATTGAACGAGCATTTCATTGACTAGTTCATCGGCAGGAAGATTTTGTGGAGCATCAGTAGCATCAAAAATCTTTTTGTAAGAAGAACGGACAATCTTTTCAAGTTCTTTTTTCCCAGTTTCGCCAGTAAGACGGAGTTTAGACATAAGGTCAGTAGCTTTACCATTATTGTCTATAACCCCTAAGAATCTTAGAGTGGTAACAGCTAAAATAGCATCTGACGCATTAAAACCATAAGTCTCAAAGATATCGGCAGAAACATTAGTTAGGTTCCGGTTTGCAACTAACCTCATAAGCTCTTCAATTTTTGTAGCACTCAAATATGGAGGCGAAACCTTCTTAATGAGAGTGTCTTCTTTTTGTTGTTCTATATTTTTCATATCTTAGATGGTAGCATAACTCAATCTCTATGTAAAGTAATATCTACTTAAACAAAGTATCTGTGAGAAGCTACTTGAACTATACCAGATACACTTTAGTAAGCAAGCTACACTAATTGAGGGGTTATCCACAGATAGTTATTTACACCACTTGCTTACCCTATCCTTATATGGTAAGCTCTAAACATGGAAACATCATTCAAAACATTAGCCGAGTTCATGAACGTCTTTAATAGTGAGGAGGCTTGCCGTAAGCACTTTGAAGCTATCCGCTTTGCCGAGGGCGACTCCTGCCCTCACTGCAAGCATGACAAGATAATGCGCTTCTCCGACGGCAAGCGTTATCGTTGCCACAAGTGCCGACAAGACTTCACTATCAAGACTGGCACCCTTTTTGGTGAGAGTAAGATTCCCTTGCAGAAGTGGTTTATCGCTATATATCTCCTCACAACTCGCAAGAAGGGCATTTCTTCTATCGAACTTGCACAGCAAGTCGGTGTATCTCAAAAGACTGCTTGGTTTATGGATATGCGCATACGAGAATCTATGAAGCAGAGCAAGGGCAAGCTCTGGGGTATAGTCGAAGTAGACGAAACCTATCTCGGTGGTAAGCATAAAATGGAAGAGGGTCGTTCTCGCAAGTCTGCCATTATGGGTATGACAGAGCGTGGCGGTGAAATGAGAGCCATGCAGATTCCTAATCGTGAGACACAAGTAGTTCCCAATGCTCTTACAGAGAATGTGGGTAGAGATGCCCATCTTATGACTGATGATGCTGGAGTTTATCGCAAGACAATTCGCATTGGCTACAAACACGATAGTATCAAGCATTCTCGTAGGCAGTATGTTCATGGCAACATCCACACCAACTCCATAGAGAGCTTTTGGGCTTTGTTCAAGAGAAACTATCACGGAACTTACCACTCTATGTCTAAGAAGCATTTAAACCGCTACATTGATGAGGTGGTCTTTCGCTTTAACAACCGAGAAGTAGAGATGGGGGCGATATTTAACGAGGTGACAAAAAGAATCGCAAAACGTGGTAAAATGTCTTATAAGACTTTGATTGCTTAATGGATACAAAATCTGTCTTAACGGGCTTAATAGTAGGTTTCATTCTAGGACTTTTTGTTGCTGTATGATAATGAAGAAAGAAACAAGAGGTAGAAAATCAAAACTCCACGCACCGATAAAAGCCTCATTTAATGAAGTTCTTGGTGCTATTGGCAAGTCTAAATATAAGGACGAGAAAAGTTTAAAAATTAAGAAGAAAAAATAATGAAGAGCATTTACAATGTTTCAAAAGTGCAACTGATTACTATGTGGGTTTTCCTTGGCACGGGGTGGTTTTGGTTAAACAGCTATGATATTGGTAGTGGTGGTGTAAATTATTTTTGCGCGTTTCGAAACTGCAATGCAAACAGATTCTTGCTTTGGGCTATTCCTTTTGTTCTAGTATTTTACACAGCTGGGTGGTGGAATAACCAAAATAAGACTAAGGGTAATTAAGTATATAGTTCCCAATAAAATTACCATTGGCTTGCCTTTTCCTAAAGCGTCCACCCTCATAGACTCGAACTTTTGACTATGGTAAAATTGTACTAAATACGAAGGTTCGATAAGTAAAATTTGATGGCAAGAAAAAAAGATAAAGATAGGGCTCTAGGTTTACGCTCCAAAGGTTACAGTTACAGCCAGATTAAAAAAGAAATTGGTGTTAGCAAGAGTACGTTAAGTGGATGGTTATCTAATCACCCTCTTTCGCCTAATCGTATAAAGGAGTTACGAGATTGGAATCCTCGCCGTATAGAAAATTTTATTAATACTATGCGATATAAGAGGGAACAGAAGTTTCTTGTTGCACTAGAAAAAGCTAAAAGTGATATCGGTCTATTAAGTAAGAGAGACCTATTCATTGGCGGGTTCTTCTTATACTGGGCAGAAGGTGGTAAGACAAAAATGGGATCTCTCTCTTTAGGTAACACAGATCCATCGATGCTCAAAGTATTTATCAAATGGCTAGGTTTATTAGGAATCTCTAAAAGTAATATAAAAGTAAAACTGCATTTATATAGAGATATGAATATAAACAGAGAAATTAGTTTTTGGCAGAAAGAGTTAGGAGTCGACAGGCATCAGTTCATTAAGCCATACATCAAAGACTCACTTTTATCAGGGTTGACTTACAAAAATGGTTTTGGTCATGGTACATGCAATATTGTGGTGGATAGGACTGAACCAACCAGGTACATATTGATGGGGGTGCGTTATATTGTTAAAGTGCTTACGGGTACCGAATCAGTTCTGCGCCTATAGCTCAGTGGTAGAGCAATTGTCTTATACACAATGGGTCGGGGGTCCGAATCCCTCTGGGCGCACAAAAATTAGCCACAGTTTATTCAAAATGGATTTGGGCGGCGGAAGATTCAAGGCGTTCTTTCAACAGCGGAAATTTTAAAAGTGCTGGATCATTTTCGATAAGTTTAATAGCCTCTATGCGTGCCGCTTCGACCATTTTAATATTCTTGATGGCTTCCATGCCGAGGTCCGAGATACCCCACTGTCTGGCACCCGCCAGTTCGCCCGCCCCTCTTTGAGCCAAATCAAATTCTGCCAGTTCAAAACCATTTTTAGCTGTCACCAAGGCTTTGAGTCTCTCTCTGGCCTTCTCACCTTGGCTTTCTGTAAACACATAAGCGTAAGCTTGATGGTTTGATCGAATAACTCTGCCTCGAAGCTGGTGGAGTTGGGCCAAGCCAAATCGTTCCGCGCCTTCAATCACGATGAGCGAAGCATTCTCGACATTGACGCCGACCTCGACAACTGAAGTCGCCACCAAGATGTCAATCTTTTTATCTTTGAAATCAAGCATCATTTTTTCTTTCTCTGTCGGTCGCATCTTGCTATGGAGAATGCCAATCTCATATTCGGGAAAAATTTCTTTTTTAAGTCGCCTAGCTTCTTCTTTGACTGACTTTGCGAGTATAGCCAGTTCCTTCGTCGGGTCCGGTTCATCAATTCTGGGACAAATGACGTAGAGTTGTCGACCTGCCTTTAGTTCAACCCTAATTTCTTCGTATGCCTTAGCTCTATTGTCCGGAGTGATGATTTCGGTAATAATTTTCTTCCGGCCGATGGGCATCTCGTCGAGGAGCGACAAATCGAGGTTGCCGTAGAGTGTCAGGGCGAGAGTCCTCGGGATGGGCGTGGCCGTCATCGACAGGAGATGCGGAGTAATCTCATGTTTATTGACGAGCCTCTGCCTCTGGGCTGTGCCAAAGCGGTGTTGTTCATCCACAATCACCAGCGCCAAGTATTTAAATTTAACGCTCTTCTCTATCAGAGCGTGAGTACCGATGAGAACGGCAATTTCGCCACCCGCCACCCATTTTAGTAGTTGTGTTCTAGAAATATCAGTCCATCCATCGGGATTAATTTTGGAAGGGAATTTGCGACAGCCACTACCGGTGATAAGAGCGATGTTTATAGGTAAGTGTTTAAAGTATTTTATGAATGATTCAAAATGTTGTTGGGCCAGTATTTCAGTTGGTGCCATATAAGCGCTTTGGAGCGTGCCGAAATCCTGCCCCTTTGGTCTTGAAGTAGCCACCACATAGACCGCCGTGGCGGCCACAGCGGTTTTACCAGAACCTACATCACCCTCTAGGAGTCTGCTCATTGGATGACCGCAACGAAAGTCTTCCAGCACGTGTCCAATAGACTTCTCCTGCGCTTTTGTAGCTTCGAACGGAAAGCGTTCTATAAACTTACTCACATCCTCCGTATTTTTATCTATAACGAACGCAGCATTCTTCTTAAAAGCTTGTCGACTTTTTTGCCTATCAAGTTGGATGAAAAAAATTTCTTCGAAAGCGAAGCGCTTACGCGCCGCTTGTGCGTGCTCCTCCTTTTTAGGCGTATGAATATAAATGAGAGAAGTGCGGAGATCGGGAAGATTATAAGCTTTTAAAATGTTTTGCGGAATCGGGTCTATCAGAGTGTCAAAGATGCCCTTTGACATGAGATTTTGAATCTTGTGGTAAATCCAGTTCGAGGTGAGGCCGCGAGTTTCGGGGTAAATTGGATATAAAGAGTGCGCTTTGGTTTGAGTAAATAAATCTGGCGCGCTCTCAATTTTAGGGTTTGAAAAATACAACTGGCCACGCCTCTCCGAGACCTTACCTTCGACTCGGACATTTGAACCCTCCGTTATCATCTTGGCCAAGTAGGCTTGGTGGAACCAAACAATTTTTATTTTGCCGGTATTGTCCTCAATCATTCCTTCAGCCATGGGAATTTTTTTTCTGAAAGCTTTGGAAGTCTTTAACCCTGAAATCCGTCCGAATACCACCGAAGTGTCTCCTTTACGCAAATCGGCGATATTCGTCACTTGCGCCGCATCGCCATAGCGCGCGGGAAAGTGATAAAGCAAATCTTTCACCGTCTTGATTCCCAACTTTTGAAGGGCTTTTTCTTGCGCGGGTAAGATTCGGAAAATTTCTACAAGTTTTGTATCCGGAGACATAAAATCATTTTACCTTCTTGTCGCTTATTACTTTGCCATCATCAAGAAGTATAATGCGTTCCGATAGGCTACTGTACTCTTCCTCGTGGGTAACCATGATAATAGTTTGACCCTGTCGGTGCACTTCTTGGAAAAGTCGCATGATTGTTCTAGAAGATTCGTTGTCCAGGTTTGCCGTTGGCTCGTCGGCGAAAAGAATCTTCGGGTTATGCGCTAAAGCCCTGGCAATCGATGTTCTTTGCTGTTCTCCACCTGATAGTTGGCTCGGGAAATTGTCGAGGCGATGTCCCAGACCAACTCTCTCCAGAGAGGTCTCGGCTTTCGAGTAAGATTCTTTCTTATATTTGCCTTGCATCATGAGAGGTACGGCCACGTTCTCTAAAGCAGTTAAGTCTGGGAGGAGGGCGTAGTCCTGGAAAACAAATCCTAACTCACTTAGCCTGAAGAGAGTTTTCTCATTAGCACTCATATTGTGCGTATCCCGGCCGAAAAGATAGACTTCCCCCGAAGTCGGGTCGTCTAAGAGAGACATCTGATACATCAAGGTTGACTTGCCGGCACCTGATCGTCCCATGATGGATATCCATTCTCCTTGCTCGGCAGAGAAGTCGATATTTTTGAGCACTCGAGTTTCTTTCTCGCCGTCGATGAATGTTTTTGTAAGATTTTTTACTTGTATGAGTTGCATAATTTAAACTAATTTCTACCGAGGATGGAGTCCAGAGTGTTTCTTCTGATAATCATCCTGGCTGGGATGTAGCCGGCGATGATAGTCGTGGCCATTAGGATAAATATTTTTATAACAGTACCACTTAGTGGCGCAACAAGAATACCGTCAGAGAACGGAAAGTCTATGGGGTGAGCGAGGAAAAAAGGTTCTAGGAATCCGTACAAGATTGCCACGCCAATAGCGGAACCACATGCCGCGTAGAAAAATGATTGGAATACATAAGAAGTCTCAATAGTACGACCGCTGACCCCGATACCTTTCAATATGCCGATAAATTTCCGTCTGGTGATGGCGTTAATAAAGATTACTATGAATATAGTTATGGAGGCTACCACGAGACCTATGGAACTAATAAGGTTACCTAGGAGGGCGAAAGTTGCCTTGATATCCTTCAAAAATTTTGGTTGGGCGTCTTCAAAGGTTTGGACTCTGGCAAATTCGGCCACTCCCGAGCGGATAAGAGCTTCTTTGACTATCGTAGGATCGGTGCCGGCAACTAGTTTAATTGATATTTCATCAATATTGTAATCATCTCGACCGATAAGTTCTCTGAATTGCTTATCGACAAAGAAGACCCGCGTGCTCACTTCGTCCACCTTCGACATTACTATCCCTTTGACCCCTACCTCACGAGTGACCTCGCCGACAGTAATGCGAACTTTGTCTCCTATCTCCACGTCTGCCAAAGTAGCGAATCCGGGTGACTCCACAGGGAAGTATCTCTTGAGGAGATATCCTCCGATGAGAATCTGATCATAATCCTCACTTGAGAGATATTCTCCTTCCACGATGAAGCGAGATATGCCCGTCAAAGCATCTTCAGCTTCCGGGTTAATGCCGACGAAAGTGCCACCAGCCGTGCCGATCTCGTCAGCATTGGCAGCTTCTCTATAATTCGCCTCTATCCTGCCAGACTCTATGTAGCGCGCTGACATGCTTGAGACTTCCGGTAGAGAGTTGACGATGTTCTCAATGAGAGGACTCTGCTCAATGAAGTTCTTTTTTTCAAGTTTTGAGATGATGATGTCTGATGTGTAGAATTGTTTGTTCGCTTCGACCGCGCCCTCGATAAGACCGACGAGGATTCCAGAGACGACGACCAAGTTTAGAAAGGTCAGAGTCATCACGAAGATGATAAGTCCCGTGGTCCATTTGCTCGCACGGCGCATTTGGCGCAAGGCGAGGAAGAATCCTAGACGAATGAACTGTGGCATTGCTCTCTAGTTTTAATCATTGTCAGGGTTGATAATCAGTTTGCTCTCTTGCGGTAGGTTGGAGATTAATTCAACATTGCCCATGGAATCTCGCTCACCAATCTCCACAGCCACTTTCTCTCGTCTTTTTGCCCCTGAAAGGATGTATACGAAATTCTCATTGCCTTCTCTAAGTACCGCTCGTTCATGGATTAACTTCACTCCTTCTTTCCGGAAGGTTTCTATATTGATGTTGGCAGTCATGCCCGACCTAATGCGATCATCTGGATTGTTGAAAACGAGCTTCACTTTATAGGTTGAGACACCGTCCCGAACTGTCTCTGCAGGATCTATATGAACAATCTTTGCTTCGAAAGTCTCTCTGTCCCCATAAGCGTCTAAAGTTACGGAAGCAGGATTTTCTATTCTGACGCCAGAGATCAGTACTTCAGGAATGAAGGCTTCTATTTCAAATTCTTTGCTTATGATCGAGACGAGACTTGTGTTGGAAGAGACTACTTGTCCAATCTTAGATTCTTGTCTGGAGACCACTCCGTCGATTGGGGAAATCAAAGCAGTCTTAGAAAGCTGGGATCGATAATTGAATAGAGAAGCGCGAGCTCCATCTACGCGAGCGATTTGTGCCGGCACCTCGAGAAGCAAGTTTCTCAACTTATCTTCTGTTGTGATGAGGCTTTGAGAAGAACTGTTTATACTGTCTCTGGCAGAGAGAGCGTCACTCTTATATGTATCTATAGTGGCCTGTGATAGAGAGGAACTAGACTCAAATAAATTAACTGCTTGGGCCACATTGGTGATGTAAAGAGAAATATCGGACAAATATTTTTTCGACTTGGAGAGATGATTCTCTGTGTAGGTGGAGGCATTGAGTCCTCGGATGAGAGATTCCCATAGATCGAGCGTCTCATCCATAGTGACTCTAGTTTCAACAATAAAATTTCTCAAATCATAATGATCTCCAAATGCGTAGACTATCTCCAGTCGAGAGGCGCGAGGGTCTATGAATATCTGGTCGGTCTTGTTGTGCACCGCATCGTCTGAAGCTGTATAAGTATCTACTATAGTTTGAATAAGGGTACGCTTGGCGTTTTCAATTTGCGCTTCATAAACTCCAGCGCCATCTAGTTTATCAAGTTCAGCTTTAGCTAACGCAAGCTCCGCTTCCGCCTTGAGGACATTTGACGAGATACCGCTGGCATCAATTCTGGCCAGTAAATCCCCGCGTCTTACAGCCTGTCCCACTTCTCTGGCTATGCTTGTTACGATCCCTGATGTCTCGAAGCCAAGCTCGACGCTTTGCTTGGGTGTTACTTTGCCGGATATTTTTACTGTGCGCACAAGGTCTCCGACAACTGGAGAAGCTGTCTCCAGCTCACCGTTTGACCTAAGTCTAATTGCTACTAAAGCGGCAATTGCAACCATGACGGCCAAGAGGATGATTATTTTTCTCTTTTTGATAAATTCGGACATCGATTATTTATGGCCTAGATTCGTCACAAAAAAGGATTATAACAATTTTTCTGGATAATGTATAACGAAGTTAAAATGCCCCACTTTTTAGGGTGAGGCATGCTCCGAACAGGTCAGAGCTGTAATGGGTCGGGGGGGCGAATTAATATGGGAAACGTCCCCTGAGCACAAACATGAGCTTGGTGGGCAGGGCGCTGTTAGCGGCGGGCAGCAGGTACTTCTCGAACGCACCTGCTGTGTCGCAGATCATCACGCTCGATCTGAGACAAAACTCTTCTGTCCAGTCCATGCCGTCCTCGTTGAGGGCGAGATGCGTCACCGTGCCTGGCGTGTCGGATTCTTCGGCGATACGCGCTTCAACCAAATGCCCGGCCGTGATTGCACCGATGTCTCGCTTATTGATGGGAGTGGACAGGTCCATCTGGATCCACCCGTCGGTACTGGCGTGGGCAAACCAGTAGAACTTTTCGCCCTCGTACCAGCCAATACCCCACGCTATGGAGCGTGAGAAGGTGGTGTCTTCCTCGCCTTGACCTTCACCTTTTTCGAAAGCGATGAGATGGTTCCTCACCCATGTCGGCAGTCCATGCGTGAGGACAGCGAGACGTTGTTGCTGCAGGGCTCTGATGATCTCGTAGTTATGCGCCACCTCGTCATCCGTTAGCTTCTCGGTGAGTTTCGTCGTTGCTTCGGACTCCGCGATGCCCTTCGAGTAGGCCGGCGGAGGCATGGTGGCCGGTACCGACGTCCTCACTCTGAGCACTTCTTCGGTAATGATCAATACCGCGATGACAAACAAGGCGATAACGACGAGACGGGAAACGCGACTCGTATTCATCAGAGCCCTCCTTGGAGTGGGTAAGTGGGTGAGTTGTGTTCTGTCTTATATCTTATTAACATTAAGTATTGTCGTCTGTCAATTTATTGATGTATAATGATTTCATGATGCAATATGGATTTGGCTACGGAGGCATGATGGGCGGAGCGGGAGTCTTGGTCGGTATAGTCTGGCTGTTTTTGATGATTGACCTCGTTCTTGTCGGCATCTGGCTCTGGAAGCAGATAAACAAATAAGCGCTCCTAATTTAATAATTTAATCTTTGATTTCAAAGACCTTTCTTTTCGACGTGGCACCGGAGATGAGGAGGACTTGAGAAAGAGAGACTTTGAAGTGTTCCGCTAATAATTTTGTAATCGCTTCATTCGCCCGACCCTCAACTGGCCGCTCTTTGACCGAGACGGTGTAATATTCTTCAGTCTCTGGCATAAGTTTTAATAGTGGGGGAGTGACTTTATTCTCCTTCGCGTTCACCTTGGCCTTAATAAAAATTTTCATAATATATATCAGCCCATTCTATCAAATCCGCCAAATGACTGACGGATTTGGTTGGATTTCTTAGAATCAATGGAAATGGTAGAGTAGAGCGAGAAAGGAGGGGTACCACATGAGTTTTGGTATACAGACGACCGAGTTCTGGCTGGACGTGGCTCTCAACCGAACCAAATTCGTCAAGGCGTTCGAGGCTCACTTCCAAGGAGGTAAAGCCGAAAATCTACCAGTGGTTCCCGATGCTAAGCCGGGTTATCTGCTCTTCCACCTGCATGTGCCGCTCGAGAGGAAAGACGAGTTGGCTCCATTTCTCGAGCGGTATGCGCGAGTGCACAGCGCGGAGAACAAATGGAAGCCGGCAAACAGCCATCCTTTCAGTCGGCATTCATAACCACGCGTCGGGCAGAACCTCGAGGTTCTGCCCGACGTGGCTTTGTTTTATAAGGAACTACCTCAGCTTTTTAGTTGGCGGTGATGTCGGGTTAAGTGCCCTTGGGATCAAAATTTTTGCGATAGAGAAAATATTGAATGAGCGTTGTGCCCCACATAACAATTCCCAGTGCAAAGGAAACCAATGGTAGATAGGCACCTGTTGCAAGAAAGAAAGCAATTTGCGAAGCATAGAAACCAAGAGCAATAAGTATGGTGAGAATGGGTTGTCCAGAGCGTTTCTCCCGATAGTTTTTTGCTATTTGAGCAGGAATTCCTACGAGCACTAAAGCAAGCGAAAAAATGCTAACTAAAATACTAAGAGCAAATACTGTGTCCATATATTTACTTTAACAAATGAGAGTAAGTATCCATTCATAAATATTGTACACCCAAAAATAAATTCAATAGGAAAAGGCTGAAAAATATGATAAATTGACCGAGTCTAGGAGACGTGGCTAAGTGGATAAAACATGAATTGTTTCATGTTTTATCCGGTTCCGCGAAGCGGAAACAGCCGATGCCGTAAGGCAGGCTGTAGGAGGACGACTTGTCGAACACTCAGCCGCTTCCTGTATGATTGTGCGTAAGCACATATGGAGACGTGGCTGAGTGGTCGAAAGCGCCTCACTGCTAACGAGGTAGGGTTTAAAAGCCCTCGACGGTTCGAATCCGTCCGTCTCCGCCAGAAAGGAAATTGCAAATGCGAGCTGTCCGCCTCGCTTCGCTCGGCGGCTAATTTGTATGGGATTTTTGGCGAAAAAGAAACGGATTTATCAAACAAAATATGGTTCGAGCCGATTTGTTTTAGAAATGTTATCATTTCCGATTTATCCCCACTCCGTACCAATTCTGTCGCGTAATTAAGGGATTTTACGAACGCACGAGCCGGTTCGAGCCAAGACACGCTTCCGTTCTCAATTTCGTTGATTTCTTCGTTGCACTCCACTTTGCGCGACAGCAATTTCTGCTTTTGCGCGGCATACTCTTCGGCAGAAACTATCTCGTCGAGATACGCAGAAAGCAATTTGTCCAATCTCGTTTCAATGTCGGCTAACTCACTTTTGAGATTTTGCACAACTAATTTGCTATCCTCTTTTGCTTTCTGCCCGTCTTTGTCTAATTCGCGCAAAACTTTTTCTGTGTCTTGGCTCGTCAAAGAAACTTTTTGAAGAAAACTTTTCACTTGTTCGGTCAGCACTTCTTCACGGACATATTTTTGTGAACACATTTCGCGTTTCTTGGTACAGCGATAATAGCTGTGTCCCTTTTGTATTTCGGCGGTAATAGCACATTTACATTCGCCACAAATTAGTAGTCCGCGAAATGGAAAAGTTTTCTCTGCCTTGCGTGTTTTGATATGTCCGCGATTTTTCATCACATCTTGGCACGTATCAAAAAGTTTCTTTGTGATGATTGGCTCGTGCGTACCCTGATACGTCTCGCCCTTGAACTCAAAAAGTCCGTAATAAAACGATTTGCCTAACATTCGCTGGACACAGGAAATGGCAAGAATATTGCCTTTGTGGCTCCGCAACCGCATATCTTTGAATGCTCTCGCGATTTGCTTCAGCGTGTATTTTCCTGTCGCGTACAACTTGAAACCCTTGCGTATCAATTCTGCTCTCTCGTGGTCAATATCTATATCGCGAGTGCGGTGATTGTTGAGATAACCGATTGGTGCGGAGCCAGGATACACACCTCGTCGTAATTTCGCACGATGTCCACGTCGTATATTTTCCGAAAGATTATCAACGTAGTATTTGCTCTGTCCAAAGGCAATGTTCAGCATAAATTTCCCCTGTGGCGTACTCTCGAACCAGAACGTAGGAAATTTGAGGTCTTTGATTTTTCCTGTGTCCAGCATATACACGATTTGACCACCGTCTATGGAATTTCGGGCGAGACGATCCGGGTGCCAACTCAAAATCCCTTCGGCTTTTCCGGCTTGCAGAAATGACAACATTTCGGCGAACTTTGTTCGCCCAGGTTCTTTGGCAGTTTGGGCTTCCTGAAAGGAAGCGACAATTTCAAGTTTTTCTTTGGCGGAATACTCTTGCAGCTCTGCGAGCTGCGCTTCAATACTCAAAATCTGTCGTTC
>CAZYLR010000007.1:0-15334 GCA_964648835.1 uncultured Candidatus Saccharibacteria bacterium
TAAAACTGGAGTCGCGGAAGCATAGTCAAGAAAAATTCTTTTTTGCCCGAACCAATTCATCTCGCCATTCTATATATGTATAATGTTTTTGCAACACATTTGTGATAAGGTTATAACCTAATTATGGCTGAACAGGAACAAAAAATACCAGAGAGAGACGCTCGACCACCGGTAGTGGCTATCTTGGGACACATTGACCACGGCAAGTCGACTCTCATCGACTACATTAGGAAAACCAACGTAACGGCAACGGAAGCGGGAAGCATCACGCAACATATTAGCGCTTATGAAGTTACCCACACCTCGAAAGACGGGCGGGAGAGACACATCACTTTCCTTGATACCCCCGGACATGAGGCTTTCAGTAGCATCCGCACTCGCTGTGCAAATGTAGCCGACATCGCGGCACTCATCGTAAGTAGCGAAGATGGAGTCAAACCCCAGACGCTTGAAGTTCTCAAAAATATTAAAGAGTGTGCTCTGCCGTATCTCGTAGTCATCACTAAGATTGATAAGCCTTCTGCTAATGTCTTACGTACCAAACAAAATCTGGCAGAAAATGAAATTTATGTTGAGGGCTACGGTGGCAATACGCCGGTGGTCGAACTATCTGCAAAAACAGGCAAAGGCGTAGATGAATTCTTGGATATGATAGGACTTATATCCGAGCTCGAAGCCAAAACAGCGGACCGAGACGCGCTTGGTTCCGGAGTGATTATAGAGAGTCAACGTGATGCCAAAAGGGGTATTACCGCTGTGGGCATTATCAAGGACGGCACAGTACGCCCAGGATTATTTGCCGCCGCTTTGGGGACAATTGCCCCGATACGCTTCCTCCTTGATGCGGAAGGCAAGATGGTTGACGAACTCTCTTTCTCGAGTCCCGTACAGATTGTCGGTTGGGACAAAATGCCGGCGATAGGAGATGAGTTCAAAACATTTCTGAAGAAAGAGGAGGCACTCGAGTTTGCCGCAGTCCCGACACTTGGAGGAGTTGGGGTTCCGACCAGACCACAGAATGGCGTTGGGAAAGATGTTTCCATTTTGCCTCTGGTTATCAAGGCAGACACCGCCGGTAGTCTGGAAGCCATTATGGGAGAACTGGGAAAACTTTCGAGAGAAAGGATTCTGCCGAGAATCATTCTTTCAAGTGTTGGAAGTATAAATGAAAACGATGTTAAATCAGCGCTCTCTGCCACTGGAGCGGTTATCTTTGGCTTTAATACCAAAGTGGATCGAGAGGCCGCAAGCCTCGCAGAACGTTCGGGCATTACCATCATGACTTTTAGTATTATTTATGAACTTACAGATAAGGTTAAAGAACTGCTTTCTTTGAGAGAACCAAGGATTGAAGTAGAAGAAATAATAGGGACCTCGAAAGTGTTAAAGCTGTTCGGTATTACTAAAGGCAAGCAGGTCATAGGTGGACGCGTGCTCTCGGGTCTTATAAAACGTGGTGCTGTTGTTAAAATTGTCAGGCGCGAAACAGAAATTGGTAAGGGCATTGTCAAAGAACTCCAGCAGTCTAAAGTTGCTACTGATTCAGCTAGTGAAGGCACTGAATTCGGCGCCATGATTGAATCTAAGATAGAAGTCGCTCCGGGAGATGTATTAAACGCAACTGTCTTTGTGACGAAATGAGAGAGATAAAGAGAGAAAAGGTGGGAGAAATAATTCACCGCCTAGCGGCGGAGTTTGTGCGAGATGAAGCGAGTGGCGCATCGCTCCTTACTATTACTCGCGTCGAGCTCTCGCCTACGGGGAAGGAAGCTAAGATATATTTCACCACCCTTCCCGAGAACCAAGAGGATACGGCCCTAAAATTTTTAATAAGAAAAACTCCGGAGTTTAAGAAATACGTCAGAGACGAATCACGCATCGGTCTAGTGCCCCACATCGATTTCAAAATCGACTACGGCGAGCGTAACCGCCAGAGGTTGGATGAGTTGAGTGGGTTAAAATGAAAGATTCTCTGGTTGTCTATTTGATGTCCTTAACGTATTCATATATCGGAGACCAGCTAAAGCCGAAAGCTAGAGTAAATAGAAACTCTTCGATCGGGATTGTGAACAACAACATACCACTGAGATTGCGCACGCTGTAGTAGTCAGCAATATAGTTAGGGTAAACCTTCAAGAAAATGAAGGCACATAGAAAGTAGATAAGAAGATAGGAAATACCACCATATAAAGAGTGTTGAATAAGATCATGGCGCTGCATCCAGATAACGAAAGCGGTCGCAAAACCGAAAGCGATTAGGGGGTAAATAAGATTGGGCGAAAGGTATCCAACAACGCCGGCTGCTACTGTTCCGATGATAATGGCATAATGAGGCTTATGTTTTAAGTGTCTGTGTCCAAGCTTCTTTCTGAATAAAGTTTCGTATACAGCCGCGACTATGCCGCCAGTAAAGAACATATACACGGCATCCTCAATGGCGTAACCTCCAGTAATTCTTCCTAGATTGAACAATGTATCGGGATTCCAATATCCTGGCACGATAGTTTTTTCTGCTGGCAGATCTGGAAATATTAATTTAATCAAGATGAAACCTACGGAAAGTATGGCGAGATAGTATAGCCCGCTCCAGATCATATCTTTCCTCAAATCCTTACGCCACAAATAAAAGATTGTCCATACAACTCCGAGAATAGCGACGCCGACTACGTAATGCATTTATTAAATTATACCATTTGCAAAAGTCTTATTCTTGCTTAAGGAACAAACTAGTGCGAGATGCGAGAACCCCAGTAGCAAAGCAGAGCTTGCTACGGGGCAAGTCGAACTCTGTGCGAGTACGGGGAGTCGGACCCCGGTCTCAACCTTGGGAAGGTCGTGTCATACCGTTAGACCATACTCGCTTGCTTATACTTGGGAAGTTTACCCCGTTTGAATTGCGCTAGCAATTTCATGCGGGGCACCAGTTCTACCACTAAACTAATCTCGCTATAAGGTGTAATTATACACTTCATACATATGAAAAATTTTACCGCGACGAATAAAATTTATCGTGTGTCATTGCATACTGATTTCCGATCTTTGTTCTCTTGCTTTTTACGAACCAGCGGAGTTTCACCATGCACCAAAATAGTAAGGCTCGCCACATCCCATGCTCCTCGAATCTTCGCATAGAAGTATAAGCAAAAACATTTGTTATAAGCTTATATTTTCCTCCCCTTTTTAAAAAGCGTTGTACTATGTCGGCATTTTCATTAATAGCCAACGAGTTATCGTATCCTCCTGCAGATTTAAATAATTCAGCTTCGCAAAAAAAAAGTCCGCCGAGAACCCCCCTATAAAACCCCAACCTATGGGCAGTGTTCTTTATTAGAAAGAATATTTTGTACCTGATCTTCGCATTGTCTGCCCCACCCAATACCGTGCCAAATACTTTCGGTTCAGCAGATGATTGCGCAATAGCTAAAAGTACATTTGGTCCCATTAGACTATCAGCGTCCATAAAAACAAAAATATTTCCCGAAGCGCGTGAGGCTCCTTCATTTCGTGCCCCACTATATCCCAGAGCCTTCTCGAAACATATCACTTTTGCGTACATTTTTCTCGCGATTTCTGCGGTAGAATCCGTGGTCCCATTAATAACCACAATAACTTCATGAGCAGGAACCCCTCCATTTTGTATTGATTCTAAGGCCCTTCCGACCATCGCTTCCTCATTGCGAGCCGGAATTATAACTGAAATTTTAGGAGGGTTTTCCATCTTCTTCTAGGAAGTATCGGTTAAATATTATTCTTACTAAAAAGCGTATTATAAAAATAATGAAAATTAATATGAGTATGACAATAAAAACTGTGTAAAGAGAAAGGGATGACGATAAGTTTTGCAAAGGCAAAGAAATCATTGCAAAAAGCGCGATTGTCGCTAGTATACTTAAAGTATTTATTATGAAAAATTTATGATACTGCATTCGCCTGACCCCGCATATGATGGAAAAGATACTGTTTGTGCCATAAATAAACCGCGAAAGAAATAGTGCGGGATATTGCCAATGAACAAAGCGTTGATTGATTTTCTCAAAAAGTTTTTGATTACGGCGCATCATTTTTAATTTTGTAATTTTTGTTACTGGGAAAAATCGCCCCATCGAATACCAAATGGCATCCCAAACAATTGTCGTAGCAACTGAGACCAAGACTACTATTTTAAAATCCAAAACACCAGAAATAGAGAGATAAAGGACTGAAATAAGCGCGGGGGCGCCGCCTAAAAACAACACGACGACTAGATAAAAAAATAGCGTTTCACTTGGTATCGTAGCAAATGATGCAATAGTGTAATCCGCAAAAAATTGTCCCATAGGATTATTCTATTACACTTCTTGAATAATTAGAAATTTTCCTTTTAAAACAAATTTATGCAAAATGAAAGCCGCCCACCGATGAAAGTGCCCGGTGGGCGGCTTTCATCGAATCGGCGGCTGGACTCTACTGGGCGACGGCGGGGACGGGGGCGGGCTGCTCCTTCTTCTCGTCTTCGCGGCTTCTGAGGTCTGCGAGGACCCTCTCGGCGCGACGGGAGAGGTCGTTCCAGCCGGCCTTAGTCAGAAGACTGGGTAGGTTGACGAAGTACTCGGTGAGCTGGCATGCCGCGGCGGCCGGCATCCTGCTCGCGTGCAGAACCTCGAGAACGATCTCCACCTCCTTCTCGGTCCCGAGGTTTCTCGAGATTCCGAACACAGCGATGTCGAGCCTTGTTGCAAGGACTTCGTGGAACGGCCTCTTCATATCCGCCATGACTCCCTCCACTCTCCAAAGAACTCTGCGGATTCCCCGCAGTAGGACCACTAGAAGCTAGTGGGAACGGAAATCTTTATATCATATATATGAAAAAACACAAGTGCGTTGTCTGTCTTGCCACGCCGAAGCCTTGGCGAAGGGTGGGTACGAGGTTGGAACTTACTTAATAGGATTTATCTCAAAGGCGTCATGATCCCTTTCAAACTTGATTCTATGTTTATCAAAAAATCCAATTTGACCAATAAGCCCGGTTACTGATCTACTATCTATAAAACCAACTAGTATTTTAACTTTATTAAGATTTTTCACTTGTAACTCAATTTCAGTAATAAATATTTCCTTACTGCCGCCCTCAACACCTATCGTTCGACTTTTTTCGCATTTTCCGATTTCAACACCGATTTCTTTTGCAAACTCAATATTGAACAAACAATAATCGGCTCCAGAATCAACAAGAGCTATGGTTTTTGTAACCTTTTGAGGACCATATAGCTCAACATCTACCACCGGCCTCCTGAAGTGCGGTTTATTGGGATTACTATTTATAGAAGTAAGATAACGATACTTCATTTACGAATTAGGGTGAATAAATTGTATCGAACGGAACGACTTTAAACATCTTTACATTCTTTGTAGTCTTAATCTTTTTTGAGATACTTTCCAAAGTATGTCCACTAGCAAAAACTGTTCCATAATCTTCGGATACAGCAACCCACTGGTCCTTAAATGACTTCAGAAGTTTGTTAAAGTTAGTACTAGTTTTATCCATATTCATAGTTCAAGTATACAGGAACACATACCCAAAATCAAGGTTTTTATTCTCCCGACTCCTCAATGGCTTTGAGAGCATAGAATTTGATCGATTCTGATATATTTTCTAGGTTTTCTTCAAGATCTCTTTTAGTGAACCATTTATATCCCTTACTTTTCTCCTGTCCCTCATCCACTACTTTATCTGATGTAGATTTTGCAAAATATATAAGAGATATATGTTGATGTGTTGATGTTATATCATGAATGTTCATATATCTTGGGGGAATCAATTCTCTGTAAGAAGACCATTCTTTATTTTCAAGCTTTGGTAATTCCCCGATGAGTTCAACATCTAAACCAACCTCCTCTTTTACTTCTCTGACAGCTGCCTGATTGGGATTTTCATCAAGTTCAATATGTCCCCCAACCGCAAGCCATTTGTCGTACTTATCATGTTTCCTTATTAAAACTCTGTCCTTGTAGACTATAAACACATCAGCTACAAAATCAATTTTCTCGTGGATATGGGGCATAAGATATTAAGTATAACAAAGTTACAAAATACAAGTGCGCCGTCGGCTTTGCCACGCCGAAGCTTTCACGAAGGGTGGGTACGAAGTGGGAACTGTTTTAAATCAAATTTATAAAAAAGAAAGACCCGCTTCGCGTTAGCTAGGCGGGTCCCCATGTCGTTACTCGCGAGAATCCTGGTAGTCGTCGTAATCTTCACCCACGAACTTCGGGAGAAAAAACTCGACGTACTCCCATTCGCTCGAGTCGTCTTTACGGCGCTCGAGTATGTATGACTCTTCAATCCGAGGATCGTCGAAGTCATACCGCTTAGGAATGTAGTGCTCGGCATAACGGATCACGGACTTCTCCGGCATTCCGTCAGCCATACTCCACTCCTTCATGACTCTGCGAGTGACATCTTCTACAACGTTCTCGAGACTTCCGGGCCCATCTTCCCACTCGATTCTCGACACGTAGATGTTCTTCGTCAGTTTGTAGTGCATTGTCTCCTCCTTGAAGTGATTTTGGTCAATTCAAGGAGCTCATCCGCTTTCACACTTTCGCGCGGGGCAAAGGATGAGACGACTTATCACAACCCTGATAGCCCAAACAGGTTGTAATTTCTACAAGTAATGCTAGCACGTTACGTATTAAAAGTCAGTGCGTCGGGCAGGATTCGAACCTGCGTAGACCAAAGGTCGACAGATTTACAGTCTGTTGCGATTGACCGCTCCGCCACCGACGCGATACTTACAAATTTAACAACTTGTTGCGATTGACTTCACCCCGCCGCGGTGGGGCAAGCTCCGCCACCGACGCGTTCCGCCATTCTAATTGAAAACTGGAAGACTTGCAAAATTCAACAAATGGTGTAGCATTCATGGCATGTCGAAAGATAATTTAATTGGTAAGGTGACGCACTGGTACGACAAGCTTGGCGTGGCGGTGATTAAATTGAATAAGGCTCTCAAGGTCGGGGACCAAATTAAAGTAAAGCATGGAGATCAAGAATTTACTGATACTGTTACTTCCATGCAACTTGACCATAAGCCCGTCAACGCCGGCAAATCGGGTGATGAGGTGGCCGTGAAAGTTTCCCAACCAGCGAAAGAGAGAGCAGAAATTTACACCGTTGAGTAGCCGTCTCCAATGTCACAACTCCATCTCATAAAACTAGTCTCGGTAGGAGACGAAAAAGGCGCTGGCAAAGGCCACACTTATTATTCACGCAAAAACAGGAAATCTGTCGAGCGTAAACTCGAATTTAAAAAGTATAACCCCATCGTCCGTAAACATACGGTTTATAAAGAAAAGAAGGCCTAGCTTATGCTAATATAGCCCCCGAAGGGCTTGCCCCGAGCTGGTCGAGGGGCGATTAGTTAAGTGGCATAACAGCGGCCTCCAAATCCGCTATCGGGGGTTCGATTCCCTCATCGCCCGCCGCTTAGACTGAATGGATTTTTATGAACAAGAAAGCTTTGATATTCCCCGGTGGGTTTCAGTACGCGGAAAATTATACAGGATATAAAGGTATAGATATTTGGCTGAAATCCGCTTCTTCTACCAAGATACCGATTGTTGATTTCTATATCGGCCATAGCGCAGGTGCAAGTTTTATTCTTTCTAACTATAATTCTATCCGAAGCGGTAAGTTTATTTTTATAAATCCTCTTATAAGAAAAAGAAACGTTATATTGTTTCTTTGGGCTTGGATCAAATTCTTTATCTTTGAGGGCAGAAAGAAAAAACATAAGTTAAAAACATTGGTTCCAATGCACGACTGGTTATTCGGATTTCGAAAAGTTTTAGAGCTTATTAGGGTTGATGTATTAGATATTATTCAGAGAATTCCTAAAGACAATATTGTCATTGTTAGGGGTAAGGATGACTATTATTTCTGCGATAAAAAATCTGTAGAGATTATTCAGCAAAACGGCATTAAATTTATTGAAGTTGATGCTGGACACGATTGGAACGAAAAAATTGCAGAAACAGTCAAAAATCTTACTAATTAATTTTTGCTTTAATTAAATATCTTTCTATCTCTTTAAATTCAGCCGGTCTAAACCCTTCGATAGAGCTCAAGGTAAACCATTTGATTTCTTTATTGCGTTTGAACCAGGTCATTTGGCGCTTGGCATAGTGTCTGCTTGCTATGTAAAGCTTCTCAACCATTTCTTGCTTAGAAATTTTATTTTGCAAATACATACCAATATATCGGTATTCCAATCCAAGCTCATTCATACGTTTATAAGTGAGTCCTTGCTTGTGTAATCTTTTGCCTTCACGAACCATTGGCTCAAGTCTCTTTACTAATCTTTTGTAGATTCTCTCATCAAGATTATCTGGCTTTAAACCAATATAGACATACTTCCAACTCGACTTGGACACGCCGTGTCCAAGTCGAGTTGGAACATTACCGATGGCTACAACTATCTCGAGGGCGCGGATAAGACGGACTTTATTGTCTCGGTCTATGGTTGAAGCTCTCCTCGGATCTTTTTTCTTAAGCATAAAAAAGAGTTTTTCCTTATTAAACTTATTCAACTTACTCCTTAGTAACTTATTCGGCGGCACGTCGGGGAATACTGCAGTTCCAGTTAAAGCATCTATATAAAACCCTGTTCCTCCTACCACAATCGGTAATTTATCTTTTTGTACAATATATCGTATAAATTTGTCAGCCAGAACTTTATATTGAGCGGCGGAGAATTGACTTCTTGGATTGGCTACATCGAGAAGGTAGTGGGCGATGCCCCGCATCTCTTGCCCTGTAATCTTGCCAGTGCCAATATTGAGACCCCGATAAACTTGCCGCGAATCGGCAGAAATTATCTCCCCGTTGAATTTATTCGCTAATCGAACAGCTAGACTTGACTTGCCTGAAGCCGTGGGGCCGACGATAACAAGGATTTTTTGCTGCGCCATAAAAATTTTCTAGCTTCTTCTACCCAGATAATAGAAGTTGCCAGGGCAATAATAACTAGCCAATCGGAAAGAGCAAGCGGTACAGTATAGAGGAATTTCTGGAACAGGGGATTATAGACGGCGAGCATCTGGAACGAGAACGCGGCCACAGTGGCAAGCACCATAAATTTATTTTCGAATGGATTTGTCCGGAAGATAGATTCATTCTCGGAGCGGCAATTCCAAGCATTGAACCATTGGAAAACTGCCAAGAGAGTAAGAGAAATTGTCCAGGCCTTCGCCAAGTCGGTGCCGAAGTAATTTTGAAACAGTGCGAGAGTTACTATCATCATTGGAATCGCCATGACAAATATTCGCTGTCCTGTTAAAGCATCAACCAGATATTTACTCGGTTTCGTAAAATTGCCGCGTAACAGTCCTTTCTCTCTCGGTTCCATGGCGAGTGCCAGGGTAAAGAAGCCGTCGGTGACGAAATTCAACCAGATAATTTGTGTTGGTAAAAGCGGCAAGGGAAGGCCGATGACGATTGCCCCGCCAATGACAAGTACCTCACCCATACTGGTAGATAAGAGATACAAAAGCACTTTTTTAATTGTCTTATAAATATTTCTCCCTTCTTCTATGGCTGAGACAATACTGCCGAAGTTGTCGTCCAGAAGCACAATGTCTGCGGCTTCTTTCGACACCTCTGTGCCAACCCTGCCCATGGCGACCCCGAGATCTGCTGCCACTAGTGACGGCGCGTCGTTGACTCCGTCGCCCGTCATAGCGACGGTTTCCCCCATGGATTTATAGGCATTAATAATTCGGAGTTTATGCTCCGGCGTGACTCTGGCGAATACCGAAGTCTTAGCCATGCGCTCTTGAAGAAGATTATCCGATAAGTTATCTATTTCAGAGCCAGTCAGACTTATATCTCCCGTTTTATATATGCCGGCTTCTTTCGCCACCGTCTCCGCAGTCGTCTGATGGTCTCCGGTAATCATCACTACTCTGATGCCGGCGAGCGCTGCCCGCTTGGCGGCTTCTTTGACCTCAAGACGCAGAGCATCTTTGAGGCCTAAGAACCCCACGAAAGTGAGATTTCTTATGTCCTCTTGATTTAAATTTCCCGACGCGTGAGAACTTGTGGCAAAAGCAAGAACTCTCTGCCCTTTCTTTGATAAGTCAGAGAGGATAGACGTCAATTCATCCTTCTCCTCTTGGGAAAGTTCCTCTTCCACTCCATTGTGCCAAACTTTATTCGAAATCTTCAAAATAACTTCCGGTGCTCCCGCCACCGACATGAAATTTTTCTCGTTGTCTTTATGCAGAGCGACGTGGTACTTTGACTCATAATTAAAAGGGATTTCCGATACAAGAGGAGATTCGCGTTCCAAATCATTTTTGTTGAATCCGAGTTTTTCCGCCAATACCAGCATGGCTGCTTCAGTGGGGTCACCGGAGATTTGCCATTCTTTGGTTTTTTCTGAAAACATCACTCGGGCGTTGGCCGAGAAGGCGGCAATCTTGCCAGCAAGCAGAAGTTCCGGATGATTGGGCGGGTCGATGGTTCGGTTACCTAGTTTGACGTCTCCTTTAGGTTCGTATCCGACTCCGCCAATTTCAAAAGTTTTACCATCCACATAAACAGTCTGGACCATCATCTCATTTTTGGTAACAGTCCCGGTTTTATCGACGGCTATCACTCGGGCTTCTCCCAGCGCTTCGACTGCCTGAAGGCGCTTGACTAAGGCGTTTCTTTTGCTCATCCTCCAGACTCCGGTGGCCAAAATAATGGTGATGGCAATAGGCAGGTCCTCCGGTATGACGGAGACAAGCATAGAGACGACTATGGCAAACATTTCTCGAACAGGCTGACCGGAGAAAATGCCGAAGGTGAAAAGGAAAGCGCTGACACCTAAAGCGACGGCAATAATTACTCTGGAGAAATAGCGGATGTTGGTCTGGAGCGGAATCTCTGTCTCGATAGTGGCGACCTCTTTGGCTATTTTGCCAATGACTGTTTCCACGCCAGTCCTGACTACAATTGCCTTGCCGTTGCCGGAGACAATGTGGGTGCCCCTAAAAGCTACATTTTTCTCTTCCAGTATCGCTAGACCAGAATTGCTCAAAGTCTCGCTGGTCTTATGAACCGCCTCGGATTCTCCTGTTAGAGCGGATTCATCTATCTTGAGATTCCGGGCGATTATTATTCTCGAATCGGCTGCTATTTTGTCTCCCTCTTGAAGCAAGATAATATCTCCAACCACCACTTGAGTATCCGGAATGATAATCTCCTTGCCGTCTCGCATAACCACGGCTCTGGTCTCCACGAATTTTTTCAATGCCAAGATGGTATTGCGTGCTCGGCCTTCCTGAATTGAACCGATGACGGCGTTAAGAACAAGCACCGTCATGATGACCACGCCGTCGATTTCTTTTCCCATGATAAATACCGTAAGGGCCGCCGCTAGGAGAATGTAAATTAGGGGGCTTTGGAATTGGCGTAAGAAAATAAGCGCTACGCTGTCTGCCTTTGACTCCGGTAAAATGTTCGGCCCATTCTCGTCAAGCCGTCGCTTGGCTTCTTCGCTAGAAAGCCCATGTTCGCCCGATTTCAGTATTTCCAGTACTTCCGAGACTGATTTAGTGTGCCAATTTGTTTCTGTCGCAAAACCCATTCACCTTATTATACACAATCTCTTGGTGCAGTATTCTTGAATTAGTCCGAACCGCTTTCGCTAAAGCTACAGACGGGCACAGCGCATTTCGCCCCGCCAGGGCGGGGCGAGGAAGTCTCCCCGCCTGCGTGGCCGAAGCCACTTCGGCGAGGCGAAGGCCCGCGAAAATTCGGAAAGGCGGCGGCTCGTACTGAGCGAAGTCGAAGTGAGCCGCACCGCCTTGTCCGTCCGAAGCCTTAGCAGAGGAGGACGACAATTTCCCTCCTTCACTAAAGTTTCGGCGGGCAAGCAAGTTTTTCTTTGGCGGCAAAATTCGGAGTTCGCGAAGCGAACGTAATTGTTCTTTCATGAAAAGGAAAAATAGAAAATAACAAGACCAACAAAGGAAACCAATAATTCCACTTTCGTTCCAGAACGGAGCCAGCCATAATATTTAATTTTACTTAATGGGACAAAGGGTTTGTGTTCATACCGCATGACTGAATCAAGAACGATGTGTGATAAAAGAAAAATAGGAAAAATCCACCAGTGTATTGAAGGCCAAAGAAATGAGATCAAAAAGCCAATCACTATCCCCGCAAAAGTTCCAAATACAATTTCCTGTAACCAACTATGTTGCTTTGTGCCATAAATAATTTTCCGTTCTTGTAGAAAACTCTTAATGTCCTGAATCCATTTTTTATTTACAAAAATATGATCTATGTCCACACCAACGCCAGAAAGTAAGGCCACATATAATTCCGGAGTTTCAATTGATAATGCTTTACCAAGTAGCAATGTTCCCAAAAGATGTGAAGTAATTAGCATAAGAGTAATGAACTATAAAAAGTTAAAAAATCATAATCTGTTTTTATAATCTCAATGTCAATAATTTTGTGCATTATTCTTGAATTAGTCCGAACGCATTTCGGCGAGGAAGTCCCCCCGCGAAAATTCGGAAAGGCGGCGGAGCCGCGAACCGGACAATTTTCCCGACCCTCGACTAAAGTCGGGGTCGAGGATCCTCGATTTTATTACTCCGCTTCGCGGAGACAAAATCGGGACAAGTTTTTCTTTGGCGGTAAATGATTTCTTTGACGCATGCCTTATATTGTATCTCGGAATGTATAATTAAGTTACTTTTTGCTCTTTCTGAAAAACTTAATGATTCCAATAATAATCAAAATACTGCTTACAAAAGTGAGTATAACTATAATCCAAATACTGGTTACAAATCTGGTTAAATAGCTCGACAACAATATACCAAAAAGAATTAACATGAGTGGTTCGGCCAATGCAGATCTAATGGTTAGTTTTTTCGGTAAATCCTGATGAATATTATTCTCTGCGACATTTTGAATCGCTTCTTTTTTCGCTTGTTTCAGCGCATGCACGCCAAACAATATGCCAATTATATTTCCAACTAATGTGTATGCGGCCGTGACGCCCGAATGAAACATGAACGCTATTGCCGTTCCGATCATAATCGCCCCTCCAGCACCTGAATCAAGCGTCGGACCAACTATTCGCTGGTAAAAGAAAAAGAAAATCCCAAAGGAAATTATGGCCGCGAACATCGACAAGAAGAGTGCAATAAGAAATGAGGAGATAATTAAATAGATAGAGGAGTATTTAGCTACGTCTCGTTGGATTTTACGATAAATAAAGCTAAAAATTGTAACAATAGATAAGTACAGAGGCACGCCAGCGGCGAGAAGATAAAGTCTAAACGGAGCTTGTAGAACAGTTGCCGGCAAAGCAATAAAAACTTTTGTCCATGGAATGAAAATCAAAAAAATGGATACAGCCCAAAAAACTACCGCAAAAGTTACCAGAGTTTTAAAATGATTAGGCATTTTTTTCATAATGCTATTAGTTAGTTAATTGTTAATTTATTTTCGACCTTATGATTAAAAATTTTCTTCCCCCACTTCGACCATGCTCAGTGCAAGCAAAATTAAAATATAGTTCCCTCCTCCGCTAAAGCTACGGCGGACAGGCGAGCCGATGGATTCAACACGATCACCACAAGTATTTTTCTCCGGGTTCTTCTTGTGGTGAACGAAGTTGAACCATTGCGGTTTTGAGCGGTGCGGCTCTGCAGTTATCTTAACATAATTTCCTACGTGGTGCAGTATTCTTGAATTAGTCCGAACGCATTTCGCCGCCTGCGGCGGCGAGGAATTCCCCCCGCGAAAATTCGGAAAGGCGGCGCCTGCCTGCAACGCTTTGCATAGCAATGCGGGCAGGGAGCCGCACGGATGCCTGCCTGCGTAATTAACCGCATTTTAAAACTTTTCGAATCCATCAATTAATGAGAATACCGGCCACCGTTCCCCAGCCCCACCACGCCAAAAGAGCAAAAAAGGCTGAGATAACTGCGTAGAGCATTTTTCTCTTGAAGGAAGTGGCGATTTCGACACGACTCCACAACAGCTCTTCGCGAATAAAAACAAAGGGCATACAAAATATGATTCCATATATAAGCATGTAGTAGGCAAACGCTAGCGGAGCAAGAAGAAACCCAGGAGACAGGATAACAGCAGTTAATGCACCGGTATAAATTAACCCTTCCCAGAGACTTGCCACACCCGCGGAAAAATAAAGTTCCTTGAATGTGTAGTGATATCGACGAATGAGAAAAAGATTAAAAACAGCAAACGATAAATAAAGGCCAATAATTATGATAAACGCAGAAATTGGTTTAGGGTGATAATTGCTAAACAGTCCCAGGTCCGTAGATAAAGACACCTCGTAGACCGTCGCGGTGGCCAACAGTATTACAAAATATAGAAATACTGCTTTCCCTCGTGAAAGTGTCATTCTCTCCCGAAAATGGTAGCGGCTATCAAGCCAAAGACCGAGAAAAAAAATGAAGTATAGGAGAATCTCACTATACTTATAGGGACCTCCGCCTAAGCCAAACCAAAGAAGAGCTACCCCTGCCAGTCCTAGTAAATACCAAAATTTTAAATTGTGAAATAGTCGATAAATCATGGTTATTAAAAAATTAAGATTTTCTTCCCCCACTTCGACAAGTTTACCACCAGTTTAGAATAGCATAACTTCTGCACCCTTGGAAGGAATCTGTTTAGTAGGTTCTTGAAGTTCTGCGTTCAAGTTTGAATACTAAAATTACTTTCTCTGAAACTTTGACTTTGTAGAAAATACGATAAGATCCCACCCGTCTTCTCCAAACATTCTCCTCGCCTTTCATTTTTTGGATATCACCAAAGTACGGGTCAACCGGCAATAGCTTAATAACAACTAAAATAGCTTTGGCATCGCTTCGAGGTATTTTCTTGAGGGCTTTGAAAATGCTTAGGTCAACTTGCAAGTCCCAACTTGTGGACAAGTCCATCATAAGATAAAGTTTTATTTCTCTTTAAGTTCTTCTCGGCCAAGGAAAGTGCTTTTTTTTGATGGGCTGTAGGAGAAAATTCTTTTATGGCTTTAAATTCTTTTAGAAACTCATATTCTTTGCGAGGAATAAGCACTAGATCGTCTTTTTGAGCTAATTTTTTAAGTATAGTAATTGTATTCATGGTTCAATATTAACAAAATAAAGAATTTTACGCAAGCCAAAACTCTTTGACATTTCCAATGTGGTGCCGGGAGAGAGAATCGAACTCTCATGGATTGCTCCGCACGATTTTGAGTCGTGTGCGTCTACCAATTCCGCCATCCCGGCAACAAACATATACAACTTAGCGCAAAAGAGTGTTAAAATCTAGCCATGACTC
>CAZYLR010000008.1:0-12847 GCA_964648835.1 uncultured Candidatus Saccharibacteria bacterium
TACTTTCAGTGTTGGCGGTGATAAGACTTTTTTGAATGGAATGAGCGGAAAGGGGCTCGGCTTGGAATACAAGATGCATTGTGCTCGGTCTGGTATTTTAGTGGAGCGTCCGAGACTAAAGGGGGTGCACCACTCGGTATCCACCTCGGGCTGTTACCGCTATGGCTACGAGCGCCTAGATGCCTAGGCGCGGGCAGGAATAGAGCGAACGGCTCAAATACCAGGAAATGAGCCGTTCGCTCACCGCCCGCTTCCTTTTGGGGAGAGGAAAGAATCCTCTCCCCAGCGTCGGGACTCCTCCTCGCAGAGGTTGGTTGGAGTTTACGGTGCTCTCCTTGTTTAGTGGTTATTGAGTGTTTTTACCTTCGTTTCTTGTGCCTTCGGAGTCCGCCCTCGCACAACCCTTCTCCTTGTTTTCAT
This sequence comes from uncultured Candidatus Saccharibacteria bacterium, assembly GCA_964648835.1. Taxonomy (GTDB): domain Bacteria; phylum Patescibacteriota; class Minisyncoccia; order Phycocordibacterales; family Zambryskibacteraceae; genus UBA5004. The sequence continues at coordinate 421 of CAZYLR010000008.1, forward strand.
TATAGTGTTTAGTGTGTCGCTTTCGCTATTGACTTACAGTATCTTCGTTTAACGTCGGCGCTCGTCTTTAGTCACAGACGCCCTAGCGGTAACAGCCCGAGGCTCATTAACCTTGCACTTAGCCCACCCTACCCGTCCGCGTGCAAAACTGCTCCGCAGTGCTCCCTAAAATTCATTTACTTTGGATTCCATTCTTCAAAAATTTTATTCCGAAAAATGTCTAATTCTTTGATAACTTTTTCACCTATTTTAATTACTTTTCTTGAATCATTTTCTAATTCCTCCATATTTTCATACTTTGAAAACATTTTGTGAGTTATATTATTTCGCATATCAATAAAACTTTTCAACGAAGATTTTAGATGAGTATTACCTTCAAGAAAAGGATTTATTATAAAGCATAGTTGCCCCAAAGTTTTAGTCTCAATTATTTTAGATTCAAACTTAATTTTTATAATATGTTCCATATTGATCCTCCTTTCTTTAGTTGGTACATACTTGGTAGTTTGTTTATTAAGAAATAACTCAATAGTGAAAAGAGTTGCAATAAGTAAGCTTGATATGATATTTTCCTGAAACAAAAGTCTTGCGTAAGGAGATGTTTCCTTTTCCGAACGACGCTTAAGCTGTAATAAGAAAATAAATTTATTTCTTGGGTCTGGTGATTTCACAGTTTTGTATATGATACACTCTGACCAGTTCGTCCTTCCTGTTTTATCTTTCCTTCTTTTTCTAATTGTTCTAGATATCTGGTAGCTGTTGCGTCAGAGACATGCAAAAGTTTTTCTACTTCATCATTTGTTATTTCAGCTTTCTTTAGAAACATTCCCATTATCTTTTCCAGTTTCTTTCTTTTCCTAAACTGGATCATTTCTCGGGCTTTAGCTAGCAGACTTAGTTTAGCCAACGGCTCAAATACTGGTATGTGAGCCGTTGGCTGTATTGGAGCTTCTGAAATTGGCTCATTTACGCTTGGATTTTCAGTTTGAGCCGTTTGCTCGGGGGCTAGATTTTCAGGTTCCACAGGGCTAATTTCAGGATTATCAACATTGACCGGAACGGTACTTTCGGCTTCTGTAGGGCTTTCTGGGGTTTGCGGTGGCACAGCGACTGGTTCAGAAGTGCTTGGAGGAATAGGTGCTTCGAGTATGGGCTCTTGGGAGCTTACTGGAATAGAGTTTTCTGTGGGAATTAGGTTTTGAGGTTCATCTGGCATAATTAAAAGTTAATTCCAACAAACATCTGCTTTCTCTCCTATTTTTTCAGATAAATATTTCTCTACTTCAGGCAGACTTCCGATCTCGTCAATCAAGCCGAGCTCTTTAGCTCTTTCACCAAGAACTGATGAACCGTCAGCAATTTTCCTGACATTTTCTAGAGGAAGATTGCGATTCTTAGACACAGCTTCAATAAAGTTTTGATGAATGATATTTAGGTCTCTCATAAATAGATTCATTTCTTCTTGGGAAAGTAGTTTATCTGGATTGCCTGTGTCTTTATATTTGCCAGTGCTAAGTTGGACGAAATTAAGTCCTTCTTTTTGATTTTTACTTACATTATCAAGATAAGAAGTTGTTACTCCAATACTACCAACATCAGAATTTTTAGATGCAAATATGCGTCCTGCTCCGGTAGCCGCCCAATACGCCGCTGACATCCCTGTTTGCCTTATAAACGTTACTGTCGGCTTGGACGATGATTTCAAAGCATTTGCTATTTCTTCTCCGGCAACAGGTACACCACCAGGCGAATCAATTTCTAATAAAATCGCTTTTATCTCCTCATCTTCTTTGGCTTGTTTTATATAATAGAGAACAGTATCGCTAGAAATTAAATCTGTATCTTTTATTAAACTATCTCCCGTATCAATTGGGATATAAGTCACAAGTTGGCCGTGCAAATTTATACCGAGCACATTACAATCAGTTTGCTCATTGCTTTCTAAGTCCATCGTGTCTTCTACACTTAATACTTTGGGTTCAATAAATTTACTATAAACAAAATTGCTAACGATACTTAATATCATAAAACCAACAATCACAGCTAGGATATAAAAAACTTTCTTAAGTTTATCAACAAAATTCATAATGTTATGTGCATTATATCAAGATTATACAAAATATCCGAGGCCCAAATACAAATACGCTTGACCCGCCTCCCGTTCGCGCACAATATCCCCGCCGTAGGAAAAAGAGGAGACGGCGGGGATACTCCCTGCGAAAAATGCGAGTGCCCTCGGGAAGATTCGAACTTCCAAGATCTCGATAGAAGCGAGACAGTTTATCCATTAGCTTACGAGGGCAGTGTGTGCCTTTGAGAAGAGTTGAACTTCCGTCTCACCCGTTTCGAGGGTGCGCTCTAGCCGTTGAGCTACAAAGGCAATAGAAAAAACCACCCAAAACAACCACAAGGCGTGTGGCTGTTTACAGGCGGCTATCTAAAGTTCCTTCGTTGCATGATGTTTATACAATAACAAAATATTTGTGTTCGTGCAAGATCATTAGGATTACGAGTGGGACCGTCGTTATTTGATTAAATCCCAATTATCCAAAAAATACCCCATCTCGTGATCCATATTTCCGAGATAAACTTTGTCATCACGAAATTTTACAGTTAGTGCATACCCTGTATTATTATTTACCGTAGAAATTGCTCTTTCTTTTATTTTCTTTTCAACCTCATTTGAAGGCAAAATCAAAAAACTATTCTTCAAACCGTCTCTTAAAACTAAAATGTAAAAGATATTCCCTTGATTAAACCTATCAAAAGATTTTTTACGTATATGAAATGAATAAGTATTAAAACTATTTTTGCGAGCTGTTTTGACTTGAACACCAAAAAATTTATTTTCTTTTATTGCTGAAATATCTACTCCAACATCAACACTCATTATACTGGCATTGAATCCACGAAAAAGCATTTCACTACAAACCAAATGCTCACCACCTTTCCCAATATAACCACCTTCAATAACAATTTTTTCTTCCTCTTCTTTTTCTGCTTCAATAATTTTTGGTGTTTGACTGATTTCTTTTTTGTTTGGGTTAAGAGCAAAAGTTCCTGGCGCAGTTTTGATAAAATCTGAACCTTCTCCTTTATTTTTGACGTCCATTATCATTTGTGCTCCCATTGTAGCTTCTGGGGTTGCACCCTCGGTTTCTAAAATACCAGACTCTAAAGCTAACTTAGTAATTTCGCCATAATGTAAAGGCTTCCCAGTCTTTTTCAATATTTCGATTGCTGATTGCTTGAATGTGTTCATAATATTATTTTTTATCAAACAATGTTGGCGTCTGTCCATTTGTAAACTCCTCAATTCCCAATTCTTCGTGGCGTAATTCGTCAAAACCATTAAAATCATCTATACTCGCAATTTCGACAGCTTTAAATCCTCGCTTTTCCATGACTTTGTCTACAAGAAAGAAAGTTTGAACACCACCTTCCTTTTCCAAAAGTTTTAACGCCTTCTTTCGATCATCAATCTGTTTTGCTTCGGCAAGGTGCTTTCCTTTTACATCAACCACAATCCATTTACTGTTGATAAATGCAAGAAAATCTGGATAGAACGGAGCAGGTTTTACCTCAACTGGATACTCGCTTTTTGGCTCGTTTCTTATCCAAAAATTTCCCTTTTTCTTATCTAAAGAGCATAGGTGTTCTAGAGCATCAGCAACCCATTTTTCAGGCTGAGAATCAAACCTAACATATGGGCGGATTGAATATTCATATCCTTCTACAACAATGCCTTTCCCTTGATATGTAAATGGTAAGTCTTGATAGGACGGGTAAAGATTAGTCCAATTTTGTCTTTTTCTGACAACAACTTTGCTGTCCATAAAAATGTTTTTAACATTTTTCTTTTTGAAATTAAACTCACTCTTAAACATCAACTCATGCGATTTTCTACCATAGAACTCAACTATGCTTTTCTTCAATGCTTTGAGCGCACGTTTATAGTCTATAGCGTAAGCCGTATCAACTTGTATGCCAGAACCTACGATCGTTTCAATAAGTTTCTTGGCGGTGTTAAAAGAATTATTGCCAATAAACGAACCGGTCTGTTCAATAAAATCCAAGGCCCAGTGGGCAATATCATTTTTTGAAAGCGTTATCGTCCTGCGCGTTGGTGCTGGCTTGTCTTTCTGTAAAATCACTTCTTCTGCTGTAATTTCTGCATAGTCCACCATCGCCAATACTTCTGGCTTTAAAACCTTTTCGCCTCTTGAGACTCCGCATATATCATCGATAAACGCCTTGACACTTAAGGTCTTATTCTCTAGTGCCTGCTCAAAACTCTTTCCAGTCGCAATTGGTTTTATCTGTAAAATTGGTATTTCATAGTCATCTATAATCTTCTTATTAACTCTATTTTCTCGCTCTTCTTCTTCTGTTGGTATTTCAATCGAATCCTCCTTCAACTGCATTTGTTCCCTAACTTCTTCAACAAATTTATCAAAGTGTCGACCACGATCACAGATAACGTGTAAAATCTCACTCTGTTCTTTCAGCTCATGTCCTAAAATATCAAATTCTCTTTTTTCTTTATAAAGTCGTAACCCCCTACCTATTAGCTGGGCCGCGACCAAACTGGATTTTCTTATTTTACCTTCATAATTAGTATCACCGAGTATAACGATTGTATAAAAATTGTCGTAGTCAACGCCCTCGGTGAAAATACGGACTTGATTGACGATCTCGGCCTTATTGTCGTCAAGTGATTGATAATCCGTCCATATCTCATCGTCGCTTTTGTTCTCGCTGTGAATGGTAAAAACTGACTTTGCAACTGCCGACAATTTTTTTACCAAATCCGTTTTATTCTTTGGTGTACACTGCCGGACAATCTTGGCAATATCAGTACCCTCACGATTTACTTGCTCCAATACATCATCAATCTCTCCAGAAATAGAATCAGGCCAGCTTTTTAGATAAATATCAATCGCATCCGCGTGCTTGATTGACCGAGCTTTGGTAAGCAACATCGCTTTTTTAACTGGTGCATTTACCACCGCAAGCGACTCCCATTTCATTAAGTGAATAAGCATACCCCACACTAATTTTTGCTTATCGCTATCGCTTACTTCGTCTGTTACTTTTTCGTCGCTTGTCCCACAACCTACGGCAAAAATCCGTTTTCCATAACCCTCGTTGATATATCTTTGCATCGGATACTTGTAAAGATTATTTTGCCCAAAACTTTCGCTTTCGCCACCTTTTTCGAGCGATGTTGCGGTAAATTCAAGCACTGCGCTTGGTAAAAGTTCTAAAATCGCCTCTGTTGTCTTCTTTTGTTGATAATGGTGAGCTTCGTCAGAAATGATAACTGGACGGCGTTCTCGTAAAAACTCCACGAACGATATTGTGTTTTCGCCACTCTTGTCTCGCCAGAGCGATTCCTCAAGCGGACGGCGCACATACGGCGTTCCTCTCATGGTGTCCACCCCATCCTTTTGCACTGAAGCAGACTTATCATAAAACTTCTGCATGTTGAAAATATAAAACGAAATATCCCGATCTTCTTCCCAATTACAGGTTTTATCTCGGTATGAATTACCAGTCACTAAATTATAGGTTAGATTCCAGCCATCGCCAAAAATACTTTTCACTGCACGCGGTGTAAAATTTTCTATTGTCTTATCAAACAAAATAGTGTTTGGAGTCAAAATAAGAAAATCTTTGTATCCTTTGTGCCATAAATCTAAAATTATTGCGCCCATGAGAAGGGTTTTGCCAGAACCAGTCGCCATCTCAAAACCGACTTTATGCCACTGCACAATTTTATCCTCGTCATTCTTTGCTTCCTGAAGCGTTTTTTCTTTCAGACTCCGGCTGTCAAAACCATCTTTCCAGAAAAGCTGAAAAGTGCTCAATGCCTCCACTTGATATGGACGCAGAGCAAACTTAAGCAAGTGTTGAATTTTATCGTAGTTTTCAATCGTTTTTGGCGACGGCGAACCGATAGCGATTTTATATCGCTGGTCTTGACCTACTAAATCGTAAAATGTTTGTAGTTTTGTTCTCATAGCAAATTATATTCTCTCAAAATTGCCGCCGGTATTTTCTTAACAAGCACGCGGTCGTCCAATGCTTCCGGCGGCACGGAAACCGCAACATTGGTAAAAATTGTCAGGTGCTTAAATTTTTCTTTATCCAGCCCAGCAACAATTTTTTCGTATAAACCTGCAGTAATCGTTTTAACTTCTCGTGAAGCGAACGAGAGAGAAAAGTGATAACGCGCTGATTGATGTTTGCCAAGATACATATTCTCTTTTTTCAACCATCCTGCTTTGATTGGATGATACTGGAAGTGTAAAAATACCGCCTCTGCCATTTCCTCGGCTTTCAATCTCCAGTTCATGTCTTGTTCGTGTATCACACTTTCACCGAGCTGGTAGTGTCTAAAACCTCCACCACCATTCCAGTTAGTGTCTTTACTAATTCCGGTTTGATCTTTTCCGGCTATCACTTTTTGCATACGAGGTATTATCAATTCATCCGTCTGTCTACCCATTTCCACCATTAGCCAGCGACGACCCATTTTGTGGGCAACTGCTCCAGTTGTTCCCGATCCGGCAAAAGAATCAAAAACTAGATCATCCTGTTCTGTCGCAAGTTCCAAAACTCGTTTTATTAGTAACTCGGGTTTCTTCCCATTCTTGAATTTTACATCACCCTCGGATGCAATTCCTGTCCAAGATATATCTGTCCAAACATCTGTAAGAAGCTCGCCCGGCACCCTTCTTCCGTCTATATCGATAATTCGCCTGTCGTAGAAAACTATGCCCTCGCCATTTAGGATATAAAAATCTGAAACATCCTCATCTGGATGAACAAAAACCTTATCTCGTTCCGTTCTAGACTTTTCTATAGTAGCTAAACGTTTTTTCAACGCACCGCCTCCAATAGCGGCGGTGCGGAACACAACGCTCGCATTTTTCAGAGCATATTTTGCAAGTTCAGCACCAAAAGTTTCACCGAGTGCCCGCTTCGCCTCGCGTGAATTCTCATATCCCAAATTTTCGGATACCACATCAGCAATATTTCTCCATTTCCACTTTTTATAGTCTTGTGTCCTGTTTATAAGCACCTTGCTGTAGGCAGTATCGTATTCTTTTTCAACAAATACTTTGTTTAAGGAGTTCTTTATTCTCTCACGAGTATAAACAAGTAAATAATTGGCTGTAGAAAATATTTTTCCACCAGTAGCCTTGAATCCAGATGGGTCGTTGGTAGTAAGACAAATAGTATTTAGGTAGTTTAAGCGCCCAAAAATTTCATCCATTAAAACACGAGCATAAGCTGTCTCCGAGGTATCGAGATGAACAAATATAATTCCATCTTTCCTCAACAATTTTCTCAGAAGGAATAAACGATCTCTCATCATGGTTAGCCATTCTGAGTGCTCTAAATTGTCATCGTAACTTTCAAACGCCGCTCCGGTGTTGAATGGAGGGTCAATATAGATACATTTCACTTTTTCTTTATCCGGCCGGCCTTTAAACATCTCGACCAAACTCCGCAAAACTAACAGATTGTCGCCCTTGATAAGCATGTTGCTACTCGTAGAATCACCATAATTTTTTACGAAACGCAAAATACGCGGCTCGGCGACACGAATATCGTTTTTGGGCACCCAAACCGGACGAACACCCTTACCCTCCTTCTCGTCAATTTCGTAATAAAGCGAAAGGTGTTTATTTATCCAGTCTAGCTTGAGGGATCCTTTATAGCCTTCTTTTCTCATATGATTAAGGAAATAATCGCACAAAATCATCTTTTTTGGAACTCACCCCTTTCCGCTCATTCCATTCAAAAAAGTCTTATCACCGCCAACACTGAAAGTATGCAAGCGGAAAGGGGCGAGGATTCGCCGAGCGAAGCGAGGCGTTAGCGCGCCGAAGGCGCGCGGTCAATGATTCTGTTGGAAATAGGTTCTAACTTGGTCGTATAATGTAGCCCGAATAAAACTCACATCATTTTCAGGGAATTTTTGGCGCGCGGCGCGGAGCGCCGCGTATGGAAGGAAGTAAGGGTGATTCTTGGATTCGCCGGTCGTGGAGGGTGGGGTTCAGGAATTCCAAAGCCAGAAGATTTTGGAGGGGAGATTTTTAATACTAGGTTCGGGTCGGTCGTTCTGTTTAGTTTGTGCTTGCCCCGCCCACCCGTGCGCGCACAAATTCTGCTCCCTTAATTGCGATTCGTATTCTGCAAGCAATATTGGAGAAATATCATAACCATGTTCATCATCAATAGTGCATCAGAAGCCGTGGCTTCTTTTAACGTAGGTTTTGCCGTGCTATTTGTTGCTCTTTCAGAGACAATAAATCCTTGGATGGTGTTTATAAAAGGTTCTGTAAAGCGATTTATTGGAATAACCCCTTCACTTTTAGCCTTTTGAAATAGTTGGCCAACTTCTCCCTTGGCATTTTTCCCCTCTTCACCGACTAAAATTTGTAAGAATCTTTGGACGGTCCTGTGAGCTTTGGTTATAGCTTCTGGAAAATTTTCATTACGATAGTCCTCAAACATCTCAGATAAATCAGAGCTTAAAGATTTCCACTTTGGATCAGCTAAGATTTGAAGTACAGGGGTATAAACTTCTTTCGTAATCTTATCATCTTGTCTAGGCACTAAACCATTTCTAGTTAGTATTTGGTTAACAGCAAATTGCTCGAAAATATGATTAAGGCAATTTGCTAATCTGTCGAATTTTTCATAAGCTTCTTCAATCATTTTCTTCTGTTCTGTTGGCTCGGTGCATTTTTCGGCTCGGTTGTAAGCATAACTATCAATATGGAGTTCCGCGAATTTGCTAATCATTCTGAATACCATAGCATCAGATTTTTCACTTAAAAATACGTGCTGGAAGTCCATTCGTGCCGCCTTTTTTCTTTCAGACTCATTACCATAACTGCCATGGGTATAATGTTCCGGTTTTATAGCATGTAAGTGTCTTCCGGGAAGTTGTCTTAAAAATTTATGGTTTAAATACGTTATGGTACGAAGGATCTCGTCTGAGTATTCCTCTAGCCAGCCACTATTACCTAGCTGTATAAATGCAATTTCCTTTTCATCTTTAGAAAGATTGCCCCAGTTCCGCAATGAAAGAGCTGGCTGTATTTGAGCTTCGATACTGGGATTGTCCTGTCCATATAATAGAAATTTAGGTAATTTCATTTGCACATATGATACAATATTTAGGCACACAACTCACGGAAGGCCTTTTTAAATGGCCGTCTCGGAACAATAAGGTCTTCCTTGTTGTGTGCACCGGGGCGGCCATTTAAGTAAGTTATGAAATATTTTTTATACGCTAGAAAATCTACAGATGTTGAGGACAAGCAGGTGCTTTCTATTGAAGCCCAGCTTTCAGAATTAAGAGCTTTAGCCAAGAAGGAGGGTCTGTCTATTACAGAAGAATTTGTGGAAAAGCGCACGGCCAAAATGCCTGGTCGGCCAGTTTTCAATGAAATGGTGAAGAGAATCCAGAAAGGCGAAGCGCAAGGAATCGCATGTTGGAAGTTAGATCGCCTAGCTCGCAATCCGGTAGATGGCGGGCAAATAAGCTGGATGCTTCAGCAAGGCATTATTCAGCACCTGCTTATTCACGACAGAAGCTATTACCCAACAGACAATGTTTTAATGATGTCTGTAGAGTTTGGAATGGCTAATCAATTCATTAGAGATTTAAGCACTAACGTCAAAAGAGGGTTGAGGGCGAAAGTTAAACGTGGAGAATTTCCCAGCACCGCTCCCACCGGATATTTAAACGATACGAGAAGAAGAACTATTGTGGTGGACAGGAAGAAAGCGCCAATACTCAAACAAGCTTTTGAGCTTTACTCAATTGGCGATTCTCGGCTGGAAGACATTTCTAACTTTTTCTATGAAAGAAATGTAAGAACCATAAGTGGAAAGAAATTGCACAAAGATAGAGTAAAATGGATTCTGTCTAACCCTTTTTACTACGGCCACTTTTTCTATGGTGGAGAAATTCACGAGGGTAAACATCCTCCAATAGTCACGAAAAAGCTCTTTGATAAAGTCCAAGATGTAATCCTAGAACGTGGCCACCCGATGAAGCCACACAACGAACCCAAAGCTTTCTGTGGGCTTCTACGCTGTGCCACCTGTGGAATGATGATAACCGCAGAGGATAAGGTCAAAAGACAGAAGAACGGCAATGTTCATAAATATGTTTATTACCATTGCACGAAGAAGTCTAAAACTATTTCCTGCGCTGAACCTCATATACGAGAAGAAGTTTTGCTAGAACAGGTAAATGAAATTCTATCTAGCTATGCTATGCCCTCTCCTTGGGCCAAAGAATTTGGTCTATTGATGAAAGTTGACGAGAAGAAAGCTGAGCAGGAATCAGCGATCATTATTAAAGACCTCCGAAACAAGGTTTCTACCATATCCGAGAAAATCCAAAGACTTCTAGACATCTACCTAGCCCAAGATATAGACCGGGAAACCTATCTCAAAGAACGCTCAAAACTTTTCTCTGATAAGAAAAGTTTTGAGGAGAAAATATGGACTTTAGAAAGAGACGCCAAAGCGTGGCTTGAACCTATGCAAGAGTGGCTAAATATGGCTTCAGACCTTGCCGAAGCCTCGCAATTGAACGACCTCCCCTCCAAAAAATCTCTAATCCCCAAAATCTTCGGCTCGAACCCCACCCTCCACGACCGGCGAATCCAAGAATCACCCTTATTTCCATACTCGGCGCTCCGCGCCGCGCGCCAAAAATTCCCTGAAAATGATGTGAGTTTTATTCGGGCTGCGGGACTTGGATTCGGACCAAGATACTCGCCTTCAAAGGGCGATGTCCTACCATTAGACGATCCCGCAATAAGCATAATTTACCAAAGTTCCCTGTCCTTTTCCACCTTCTTCCATTTCTTATTCCAATGTTCTCAAGAACTTGAGAATGATGCTACCGCTATCTGTCAACTTGTGACGGACGTTTTTATTATCATTTCTCTTCATTACCAGCCCCGCGATAGCTAATCTTCTTATGTGTTCAGATCCGGTCTTGAAGTTAATATGCAACTCGTCCGATATCTCCATGACTGATAATTCTGGGGTCTTGGCTAGAAGCTCCATAATTTCTATTCTTCTGTGATTCGCAAACCCTTTTACTATCCTCTCCAATTGTCGTGGCTTTTTCATTCCAATGTTCTTAAGAATGTAAGAATGATAGCAATGTTACTTGATACTGTCCGCCAAAGCAAGTTCGAGAGCTAGTTCTGGAATACTGGTACGACCGGAATCTTCATAAGCGGTGATGAAGCGCAGGAGTACTTCGGCGGTTAAATCAGAGCCAGCTTTGCTTGTGAGAATTTCTAAAAACTTAAAGTCATCTTCCGAGACTTGCTCGGCAATGTAATCGTTCATGCCCGCTTTAAGCCGCAGGAGAAAGAGAAAACGCAAACGCTCGAGAATCAGCTTGGCAAAGAGCTTCATGTCGGCATTTGCCTCCCCCGCCCTCTGTATCGCCTTCATCCCTTGCTCCAGATTCTTCTCTACTAACGCTTCAAGAATGTCGCGAACTAATTCTGCCTTGGGCGCGCCTGTTATTTGTTCTATTTCCTCTCTGGTAATCTTTTTTCCTTTGCTAGAAGAAAGTACTTTTTCCAAAATACCATGTGCATCGCGGAAAGAGCCGTCGCCGAGAAGCGCCACCAGTTCTGCCGCCGCTGGTTCAAGCGTTACTCCCTCCAATTTTGCAATAGAAAGCGCGAAGTCCTTCAGTATAGTCTGATTAGGTTGTTTAAATGAAAAAGTCTGACAACGCGAGATGACTGTCTCTGGTACTTTCTCAAACTCGGTGGTAGCAAGGATGAAAACGACGTGTCGCGGCGGCTCCTCAAGAGTTTTGAGAAACGCGTTCCATGCATCTTTAGTAAGCATGTGCACCTCGTCGATGATATAAACCTTGTAGCGCGACTCGAAGGGCAAAGTGTTGACCGATTCCCTAATCTCACGCACGTCGTCAATACCGCGGTTAGAGGCGGCATCCATCTCGACTAGGTCATTGGCCGAGGTGCCAATTTCCCGCGAGAGAATTCTTGCCATAGAAGTTTTGCCAGTGCCACGCGACCCGGAGAAAAGATAGGCGTGGGAAATATTGCCAAGTTTAATCGCTCCTTCCAAGACTTTGACGATGTGATTCTGGCCTATGATATCGCTGAATTTCTGCGGACGATATTTGCGATAGAGGACCCCACTACTTTTCTTCTCACTTTTCATGCGAGTAGTATAGCAAAAAATCATTTATCACCCCCTCGACTTCACTCGCGTTATTTGTATCCATAAGTTTGACTCGCAAATCCCCTGCCCCATCAAAACCCGTGACATAAGCTTTAAAATGTTTCTTCATGATAGCAAAATTTTTGTACGCGCCGAGCAGTTTTTCAAATAA
>CAZYLR010000009.1:0-11446 GCA_964648835.1 uncultured Candidatus Saccharibacteria bacterium
CGGTTTGTTTGTAGGAAGTGATGAGACAAGTGAAGCGGAATTCATAGCTAGTAAGACAGCAGAATTTATAAAAAAAGGCGTGTCACCGGGAGAAATAGCGGTACTTTATAGAGCCAACTTCCAGTCGCGAGTACTTGAGGAGGCATTTATGAATCGCAGCATTCCTTACCAACTTCTTGGTACGCGCTTTTTTGAACGCAAAGAGATCAAGGATATCGTCTCGTACTTACGCGCCGCCCTTAATCCAGATAGTCCCTCGGATTTGAAACGTATTATCAATGCACCGGCGCGCGGCATAGGTAAAACAACGATGTTAAAAATATTTTCTGGCAATGAATCTTCGCTATCGCTCCCGATGCGAACAAAACTCGCAAACTTCAAAATCCTACTTGAGAAAATTGAAAAGGTTGCCCGACAAAACCGCCCGAGCGAAACCATTTCTTTCATTATTAAAGCATCCGGGTTGGAAAAAGAATGGAAGGAAAGTGGTGATGAGGGCCGGACTCGACTTGAAAACGCTTATGAACTATCAAATTTTGCTTCTCGTTACGACAATGAATCGCCGGAAGAAAGTGTCTTGCATTTTCTCGCGGATGCGGCGCTACAGAGCGACCAAGATGAGATGAGAGACGATAAGCAGGCGGTGCGCTTAATGACTGTGCACGCCTCCAAAGGATTGGAGTTTGATATTGTCTTCATTGCCGGGCTTGAAGATGGACTCTTCCCATATCAAAAAATGAATGATGATAATACCACTCCGGAAGAAAGAGAGGAGGAGAGACGGCTTTTCTATGTGGCACTCACTCGCGCGCGTAAAAAAGTGTTTTTGACATACACAGAGACACGCACCCTTTTCGGCAGAAGACAAGTCAACATTCCTTCGACATTCATCTTTGACATTCCAGAAGCATTGATGGGGGAAGAGATTTTCGATGAGTACGTTCTTCCAAGAAAACCTCTTCTCGAAATCGAATTTTAGAGGCCGAGAGCCCACTTGGAGGCTGAGCCTCCAAGTGATAGAATAGGACCATGACTATTAGAAAAGTTGCTTTCGTAGAAAACGAGTTTTACCACATCTACAACCGAGGAGTAGATAAGCGACCCATATTCTCTGATAAACATGATTTAGAGAGATTTTTCCAAAGCATGCACGCATTCAACACTATCAATCCGATTGGAAGCATATTTGAAAAGTCATTTAATAAAAATAAGAAAGGGAAACCTGATCCACCGCTGGTGCAATTCATTGCGTATAGCCTAAATCCAAACCATTTCCATTTCATTCTTACACAACTTGAGGAGCGCGGCATTGAGAAGTTTATGCATAGACTCGGTACCGGCTACACAATGTACTTCAATGAAAAACGTGGGAGAAGCGGCTCCTTGTTTCAGGGAAGATTTAAAGCCAATCACATTAATTCCAATGAATATCTCTTGTATGCAAGTGCCTATGTAAATTTAAACAATAAGGTACATAAATACAGTAGCGAGGCACTCACGAAATCAAGTTGGAAAGAGTATATTGAAGCAAAAAGTGATTTCGGATTCTGCAATAAAGATTTAACTTTAGGGCAATTTAAAAATAGGAAGGATTATGACACTTTTGCCCTGGAGTCCCTTCAAAATATGCTCAGAAAAAAAGAATTCCTAAAAAAACTTGAAAATAACTACTTGGAGGCTGAGCCTCCAAGTGGGAGAAAAAAGGTATGAGGGCGAAGAGATCATTGGGGCAACATTTTTTGAAATCGGAGCGCGCTCTTCTGGTGATTGTTAGGGCCGGTTCGATTAACCCGGGAGACATAATTCTTGAAATAGGACCGGGGATGGGAGCTTTAACAGAAAAGCTGCTGGCTACTAACTGTCAGGTGCTGGCAATAGAGAAGGACGATAAACTGTACGAATTTTTAAAAACGAAATTCGAGAAATATATTTCTTTAGGAAAACTCAAATTAATTCACGGCAATGCTTTGGAATTTAATCCCCAAAGCTATCAGCTAGAACCTAGAAGCTATAAGCTAATTTCTAATATTCCATATAATATTACAGGAGCGATATTAAAAAAATTTCTGGGTGCAAAAAATCAGCCGAAAACAATGGCGCTTTTAGTACAAAAAGAGGTGGCCAAAAGGATCATTAGAAGGCCACTTGGAGGCTCAGCCTCCAAGTGGGGGAAGGAGAGTATTTTGTCTATTTCTGTGAAGGCCTATGGAACACCAAGATACGTAGAAACGGTTAAAGCGGGATCGTTTGTGCCAATGCCAAAAATAGATTCAGCAATTATCGCGATAGAGAATATTTCGAAACAATTTTTCCAGGGATTCAGGGAAGATGATTTTTTTAAAACACTCAAAACTGGATTCAAATCCAAACGTAAAAAACTTTCTTCCAATCTCTCGACAATCTTTGGCAAAAACAAGATTCGGGAAGTATTTCAGAAACTTAATCTGGACGACAACTTGCGCGCCGAAGATGTCGGGATTGAGACTTGGGGAAAACTCGTTAGTGCACTTAGTAGTTAGTGCCTACCTTAGACATAAGACCAACGGCCGGGAGAGGCACGCAGAACTTGTAAACTTTTACCCAACAGGCCTGGACCCCGGGATAATAATCGCCTAGATGCCACTTGCCCGGAACGCCAATCATGTAATAGCCGTAAAGGATGGTTGAAAAAGGAGAATAGATCATAGGACCCGTAATATTTATCGGTCCGCCTAAATAAAGGGGGGTAAACCAGATCCAAGAAAGACCGGGGGAACAGCTACAATTTATCTGATAAGAGACAATGCCGCCGAAAGGCAATAATCCAGTCTGGGCTTGAGCAGTACTGGCACCAACTAACAACAAACCGCTAACAACCGACAACAAAACTATTGATTTAAATTGATTTCTCATATTATTATTTCCAGTTTATACGGTTCCTTATTGATACCATGTTCGTTTTGAACGTAAATCCAAAGCGCCACTTGATATTTCCCCAGGGTGGATTGTTTAATCTGATTGTATCGAGAAAGGTCGGTAACGCGAAATGTCAAATTGGTACCATTGGAAGATATTGGGCTAGAAGAATCTCCGAGAGTGGTAAAAAGATTATTGGCAGAAGTGAAGCCCCTGCCAATGATAGTTACTGCATCACCGGTGATTGAGGCACTCTCGATAGTCGGTCCCGGCTCTGGATTATTTGTAACCTTGATGGCAATTATGATATCCGGATTTTCGGAAGAGCCCAGCGCGTTGGACACCGAGAGTTTGTACTCGCCCTCGACCAGATTGGCAGGTACAGATATCTCGAGAGTCGTGCCATCCGTGGAAGTAGCGGTGATTGGGTTATCACCATTAAAATAAACTTTGTTCAAAGTTTGGCTGAAGCCCGAACCGTCAAGTGTAGCAAAATCGCCAGGCCGAACTTCAAAAGGGGTTGCCCGAAAAAGCATTATCCTATTGACTCTCATGCCGAGCGCGGAAGGGGTGTCTATCTCAACACTTGGCGAGAGGTTAGGGTTAGATGAGGCAGGTACTGGTGAAACAGGCGACGTGGCCATTTGTGAGACAATCATCGCACGTGAAATGGGGCCGAAGTAGCCGACCGCTGGAGAAATACCATTGGCTACTTGCCATCGTGCTACAGCCGCTTTAGTTAAAGGACCGAAGTAGCCATAAGAGACGCCAGCTGGCATCTGAAGATAGCCCTTCGCAACGAGAAACTGCTGAAGAGTCGTGACATCAGAACCTCTGCTACCTACAGTGAGGTTAGCGGCAAACGTCTCGGCGCCTGCCGGAGTAACCAAAACGCCGAGAGCAAATATCATAGAGAGCAGGACCGATGTGAAAAGAAATCGCATATCTCTAATTATACCCCACTTCGCTAAAGCTACGAGGGGCAAGCACAAAAAAGAAATAATTTCTGATATACTAAAAGTGATGCCGCGAATTCGATTTATAGGCGCGCTTGCTATTTCCATTGCTCTTATTGGTGGGGCAATGTGGTTTAGATTCGTCAGAATTGCTCCATACACAGCCCAAGTAATCTCTGTTTCAGAAGTTGAGCCGCTTTCTTCCGAAGACAGCCTCCTCTTGACAGACTTTTTTAGTACCGAGACCACTTTAGCCACAACCTCTACCACCACACTTTCCCAGACGGACTTAATTGGCAGGCAACTTTTTACAGACTACATGGCGCTTAAGTCACGAGGCGAGCTGACACCGGATGATATCAAGACTTTGGCCGATAAATATGCTGAAAGTATCAAGAATTCTGACGTATCTATACCTAAAGTGAATTTAAATCAAGTTATTGTTTTGCCAGATTCGGAAGTGAATCTCGCTGCTTATGGCAACGCGATAACAAATATCCGCAACAAGTATAAAAATCTCGTAACCACCCAAGCCCAAAACAGCGGAGGCGACATTACAGACACTGGTAGCCAAGCTTTCTCAACCTTTATGGGCACGGTTGGGAAGCTGTACAAATCTGCTGCCGATGAATTGCTTCTCGTCAGAGTGCCGGCATCACTTGCCCTAAACCACATAGACCTCATTAATAATTATCTGGAAAGCGCCGAAGTTATGACATCCATCAGTGGCACTGCCAAAGATCCGATACGGGCATATGCGACGCTAAGCATTTACGCCCAACACTCCGAGAAAGAATCCGAGCTACTTTTAAATATTCAAAAAACTCTAATGGCTAATGGTATAATTTTTGATAGCAGTATATGAAGTATAGAAATCATATTTTAGCTATTAGTTTCATTGTCCTCACCCTCGTCTCTATCTTACCCATGAGAACCATGGCTCAAGATTTTCCTCCTGGAGTCCCGGTTTCAGAATGGGGCATACGTAGCAAGGAGGTGGGTTTAACTATTTTGGGCGTCACTATTCCCGGTCTAACTTGGGACTCTATAGCCATAGCGATAGCTAAGGTGGCGTTGGAACAAATACTACAGGCTACTACTGATTGGGTTAGGCGCGGTTTCGAGGGTAACCCGGCTTACGCGACCGACCCGGCGCAATTTTTCACTAAGATTGCAGATAATGTCGCGGGAGAGTTTATCAGGGGTTCGGAGCTGGGATTTTTATGTTCACCATTCCAGACAAAAATCAGACTGGCCTTACAGCAATATTATACCCAGAGACGACGATTCCAATGTAGTGTGACAGGCATAATCAGTAATCTTGACGCTTTCTACAACGACTTCAGCCAAGGAGGATGGGACGGCTGGTTTGCCATGACCCAAAACGACTTCGGTAACCCCTATGGGTCATATCTTCAGGGCCAAATTGAACTCGATAACCGTATCGCGAAGGCCGTAGGTATCCAGAGCCAGCAGCTTAATTGGAACAGCGGATTTCTAAGCTGGTCCGAGTGCGTCGAGGAAGATTTCATGACAGGAGAATGTATGAAGCGCGGGCCCGTTCAAACACCCGGGAAAGTTATTGAGAGCCAACTTGAGAGCGTATTGGGAAGCGGCTTGAGACAGCTCGAGCTGGCGGATGAATTCGACGAGTTAGTCAGCGCTTTGTTTGCCCAACTCTTGAAGCAGATAGTATTCAATGTCCGAGGATTATTTTGATGAGAAAATACTTCCCACACATTTCCGCTTTCATGTTCACCTTCGCACTCGTCTTCACGGTGAGTGGTTTTGTTTTTCCCCAAACTGTGCAAGCTCTTGACTATACAGACATTGACCCTTTTACCCTGTTGGGGAAATTACTTAACATCAACTTATTTAGTGTCGCCACTGAGATCCTGATGGCACCATTTGGATGGTTGGCTATCCTCATTCTTCAACTGGCTGCTCTCATTACCCATCTAAGCGGTACTATTCTAAATTATATCGTCCAGTTTACTGTCGTTGATATGGCAAAGAATCTCAAGGAGGCGACCACAATCAACGTTGCATGGAAAGTCATCCGCGATGTCGCCAACATGGCTTTCATCTTTGTTCTCTTATACGCGGCAATACGAACCATTTTGGGTATAGGTAGCGACACCAAGAAGCTAATCGTCAACATTATTGTTGTCGCCATTCTTATAAACTTCAGTCTCTTCTTCACTAAAGTAGTCATTGACGCCTCAAATATCTTGGCTATTACCTTCTACGACGCCATCGCGCCGGAGGCGCTTAGAAGTGATCGGAGTCTCGGACTATCCGGCAGTTTGATGGAGCCCTTAAGAATCCAGTCGCTGTGGAAAATCACCACAGATACTTTTAAGGGGAAACAATTAATTATTATAGGAGTAATGGGTACTATTGTTTCTCTAATCGCGGCCTTTGTGTTTTTCGCTGTGGCTATTATGTTTGTGATTCGTTTCGTAGTGCTTATATTTGTCATGATTCTATCACCGTTGGCGTTTATGGGATTTATCTTGCCTCAATTAAAACAATATAAAGACCAGTGGTTGGAGGCTCTCTTGGGTCAAGCATTCTTCGCGCCCATTTACTTTCTGCTCACATGGATAGTGATAATTGTTTCTCGTGGACTGTTCACTACCACTACCACAGGAGGTGATATGGCTACGGTCTTTACCGGCGTAGTTGGGGTAGACGGGAATGTAACAAGCCCGACGCCGGAATCAATGACGCTATTAATGAACTATATAATAATGATTGTGCTTCTTATCGCCTCACTTATCATTGCTAAAAAATGGGCCGATAAAGCTGGACACGGTGTCCCCGGTCTTACCAAATGGGCCACTGGCGCCGCGGGAGGCGTTGCCTTTGGAGGATTGGGGTGGGCTGGTAGATCTACTTTGGGAAGATTGGGCGGGGCTGCTGCAGGAAGTGCCAGTCTACAAGAGGCATCTGATAAAAAGAGATCTGGTTTTCTTTGGGATAGGACCAAGGGAGCAACAGCTCGCCTAGCTCTCTATGCCAGCAGAAAAGCCGAGGGCGGTTCATTTGACGCTCGTAGCGCCACGATACCTACAAGCGCCATTGGCGACCTTGCTCGAGGAACTGTTGGTAGAACAAGAATTGGCAAGGCACTTCGTCTCGATGACGTAAATATTCCGAGCATGCCTGTCGGTTCACTTGCCGCAAGTCAGGCCGGGGTCGGCGCAGGCGGGACAAAAGGATACAAGGAAACGACGGCGGAGAGTGATAAGAGAATACGCGAACGTGAAGCCGAGTCGGCAGGTGAGTTAGCACAGGCACAAGCCAAGAGAGATGTTAGACAGGGAGCTCAAGCTCTAGCCACCCCGATTCAAATTGGCGCTATGGAAACAGCACTTGCTAAACTTTCAGACAAGCAGATAGAGGTCTTAGTGGCAAGCAATAGAGAACTTCTAGAGAGTCAGAACTTCGCCAACAGCATTAGCGTCAAACAACTTGAAGCGCTTAATAAGAGTGACCAATTCTCCGAGTCCGAGAAGGGAGCTATCAAATCCAACAGATTTAAAGTAATTGATACTGCCTTAGCCCCTGGCGGAGCTGGCGCATCAAGTGTTTCTGATAACATTAAGGCTCTCTCGGATAAAGAGCTTGAGATGATTAACCCGGGGCATTTGACTAATCCTGATTTTGTGTCTCAAATGAGAGGTCCTCAATTTGAGGCTATCGCAAAGAGTGACAAGTTTACCTCTAGTCAGAAGAAAACGCTTAGAGATGTCCGCAAAGAATCTCTGCTACAGGCACTGGATGCATCTAGTCCTAGTTATGCTCCAACACCAGCTAATATTAGAGATGCGCTGCAGAAGATTTCAAAAATGGGAGGGAAGGATTTTGTCGAACTCATGAGACAGAATATCACTCTTGCGCCAGGAACTACTCCTATACCACTCTTAACACATCCCGCTGTATTGCCAATATTAAAGCCTAATATGCTTAAGAAGATGGCGGTGGAAATGAATGATGCTGATATTACTACACTCCGTAACAACTTGTTAGCGGCACTTCCAACTACACACAAGACTGTAATATGGCTTAATAACCCAACAACCGGAGGATCGGAATTTGCATAAAATATGTCTTACACTAAAGAACAGAAACAATCTGCTTACAAAAAACTCCCACCAGAAATTCAGGATTTGGTGATGTCTAACGAGACAACTGAATTTATTACCAACGCCCTGAAAGAAGTGGGTTTGTCAGAAGAACATCAGAATCTAGCTGATAGTGAGATTCTTTACACTTTTTTCTGTTTGCAAAGTCTGGATGACACGATAAACAATATTTCCAAGATAAGTGGTAAAAATACCAATGACTTATCTAAATTAAAATCGACAATTCAAGATAACATCCTCGACAAATATAAAATTGATACAAAAGAATTTATAGAAACAAATAAATCGAAACCCATCGCCCCAACCTCCGTCCCCGAAATTCCACCCGCCAATCTCCCCATGGTGGAAGAGGGGGAGGTTGCACACACTGTTCCACATGTTGAACAGCCTGTTACTACTACAAATTCACCGCAAATTAAACCCGAACAGACAAAGGTGCCACTACCAGATTATCGTTATCCTAATGGGAAAGACCCTTATAGAGAGCCGTTGCAATAGTACGAGCTTCTAGGTTTTAGGTGCTAGCTTCTAGCTTAAATGTCGATACATTCACATAAAGACCTGATTGTGTGGCAAAAGGGAATAGATTTGTCCAAAAAAATTTATATTCTGACAGAGAAATTTCCTCGTGAAGAAATTTATGGAATAACTTCCCAAATGAGACGAGCGGCTATTTCCATTCCCTCCAATATAGCCGAAGGGAGAAGCAGAGGAACAAGGAAAGATTTCGTCCAATTTTTGAGAATTGCCATAGGTTCAGCTTCCGAGCTTGAAACACAAATTGAGATTGCTAAAAATCTTCCCCAAACGAAAAATCTTTCTTACCAAGAAGTTGATATACTATTAGATGAAGTTTCCCGGATGACTATGGGAATGATCAAGAAATTAAGTATTAAAAGCTAGCCCCTAGAAGCAAGCAGCTAGAAGCTATCATGAGATTCCAAGTTCCACAATTTATTGAAATCGAAGACAAGCTCTTCGGACCTTTGACTTTCAAGCAATTCGTCTACGTGGCCGGCGGAGTCGGTCTTTCCGTCATCCTTTTTCTCTTCCTACCAACATTCTTAGCAATTATCATTGCTCTGCCGATAGTTCTCTTCGCCGCAGCGCTAGCTTTCTATAAAGTCAACAGCAAACCATTCGTAAATGTAGTCGAGGCTTTTGTAAAATACACCCTCACCAACAAACTGTACATTTGGAAAAAGGCGCCGCCCTCGCTCGAGAGCTCCGGCGAGCCAAAGGAAAAGAAAATCGAGCAGGTTTATGTGCCGAAACTTTCTAGCTCAAAGCTCAAAGAACTCACATGGAGTCTCGACATCAAAGAGAACCAGAATCCCGTTACACGGGATTCTGGTTCCAAACCAACAACTGACTACTAACAACTAACAACATGAAGCAGTTTAGATTTCTTGATTGGAAAGTATATAAAGATGCACAAAAATTATTTTCTCTACTCCTTCAAATAGTTAAAAAATTGCCCAGAGAATACAGGTACGAACTAGGGAGCCAGTTGCTGAGATCAGGATTATCAATAATCCTTAACGTTGCAGAGGGTAGTGGGAAACAATCAGAAAAAGAACTGAATCGATTTATCGAGACTTCTCTTGGGTCCCTCTATGAGACATTGGCAAATATCGATACCCTGAAATCGAATGATCTGGCAAGTGAGGAAGATTTTCTGACGACTCGGGATATGATTGCAAATATATGCAACCAGCTTGGTGGTTTTAAGAAGAAATTAGATTTATGAATAGGTTGTTGGTGGTAGGTTGTCGGTTGTAGGTTATAATAATCTCATGTCCTCAAGCACAAGTGCTACTCAAGAGTTTGTCCCCATCAAGGAAGTGCGCGACGGGGTCATTCTCTTAAAGGATGGTGGTATGCGCTCAATTCTTTTATGTTCGTCTTTAAACTTCGCGCTCAAATCTGAGGACGAAAGACAGGCAATTCTTCTCCAATTCCAAGATTTCCTTAACTCACTAGATTTCTCAATTGAGATAGTGATTCAGTCCCGCAAACTCGATATACGCCCATATATAGCACTCCTAGAGGGACAAGAGAAGGCGCAAACAAACAATTTGATGAAGATACAGGTTCGTGAGTACATTGAATTTATCAGGAGCTTCACCGAAAACACGAACATCATGACCAAAAACTTTTTCATCGTGGTGCCATACAGCCCCGCTATTTTAACTACCAGCCAGTCAAGTATCACCTCACGCTTGGGATTTGGTACTAAGTCGGAGCGGGCGGCCGCCACGGAAGCAAGTTTCGATGAGAATAGGAGCCAGCTTGAAGAGCGTTTGTCAGTAGTTGAACAAGGGCTCATCCGCACCGGCATCCGCGTGGCTCACCTCGGTACCGAAGAAGTCATTGAACTTTTCTACAGGGCATTTAATCCGGGCGAAACAGAAAAACCCCTCAAAGTGAGCTAGCTCACTTTGCGACCGACAACTTACGACAAACGACTTACGACGAAATGCAACAATTCAGATTTCTAGAGTGGGGGGTATATAGAGATTCTCAAGAACTTTTCTCTTTCATACACAACATAGTCAAAAAACTGCCTAGAGAGTATCGCTTCGAACTAGGCAGCCAGATATTGCGTTCTGCGTCCTCTGTAATTCTCAACTTAGCAGAAGGAAGCGGAAAAGAATCAGAAAAGGAGCTAAATCGCTTTATCGAAACTTCTTTGGGGTCCCTTTACGAAACTTTAGCTAATTTAGACATTTTACAGATAAATGGATTAATTGATACCCAAGAGTTTGCCACAGGAAAAAAGAAGATTGCCAGTATCTGCAATCAGTTGGGGGGCTTCAAAAAGACGCTTGAAATATGAGCCCCGTCGTTAGTTGTAGGTCGTTGGTCGTTAGTTAGGGTAAAATTGAGTTATAATAATTATAATGTCAATATTTAGCTCACTATTCAAACCAAAACAACAAAAGGCTGACATATCCTCAATTTTACCCCAGGAAATCTTCGAGGCTGGAGTGCTCGAGCTCAAAGATATTATCGCTCCGTCAGCGCTGAAGGTTACCCCAAAAGAAATTAATCTGGGTGAAAAAGTTTTACGAAGTTTCTTCGTGATTTCATACCCGCGTTTCCTTTCTGAAGGTTGGTTCTCGCCCATCATCAATATGGACAAGGTCTTTGATGTTTCTATCTTCGTCCACCCTATCGAAACTTCCAAGGTCTTACGCCAATTCCAGAGGAAAGTGGCCGAGGTCCAAAGTCAGATCCATAGCCGAGAAGAAAAAGGCTTGGTGCGCGACCCAATGCTCGACGTGGCTTACCAGGACCTCGAGAATCTGCGTGACCAACTCCAGCAAGCACAAGAGAAACTCTTCGATGTCGGTCTCTATATCACCATTTACGGCGACAGCGACTCAGAACTTGATAAAGCAGAGTCCGAAATCAAGTCAATCCTTGAAGCGAAACTTATTT
>CAZYLR010000010.1:0-11075 GCA_964648835.1 uncultured Candidatus Saccharibacteria bacterium
CAAGGCTTCGCGGGGCAAGCAAAAAGGTGGATGTGGAGAAGCATATTCTCGGTCAGTTTAAAAAGTCCGAAGAAGAGATTTTGAAAAAAGTCTTCAAACGCGCTCAAGGCGCAGTCGAAACAATCATCACGCATGGTCTCGCCCGTGCGATGACTGAGTTTAATAAATAACCTTATGCATAAAGTTTACCTTGCGGGTCAATCAAACGAACATGATGATGGTTGGAAAGAGTTATTTAAAACTATCCCAAATTGTGATTTCCACGATTGGGAAATTCATTCGGATCAGACTTCTCCCGACACATACTTTCCCGACGACTTAAGGGGAGTCAAAAATGCAGATATATTAATTGCCAATCCCGGTGTTGCTCCATCTGAAGCTACTTGGATAGAAATAGGGTACTTCTATTCCCAGAAAGTTAAAACCCCTGGAGATTTTTGCGATAAGCTGATAATCATTTGGCAAGAAAATCGACAACCCAAATGGTCCATAGACTTCGTAAAGAAAACTGGATTTGTTGTCCCTAGTTTTGAAAAAGCTAAGGCAAAGCTTCGCGAACTTATCTGTGCCTAACTGTCCAAAGCTCCTAACTGTCCAAAGCTCGGCTTTGGACATATAATTAAGTTATGAGGTTAATTAGGATTACTCCTGGCGAGTATTACCATATATTTAATAGGGCAGTAAATAAACAGGTAATTTTCCATGACACTAGTGATTATTTTAGATTTCTTTTCTTAACTTTGTATTTCCAATCACCAATTATATTTCAACAGTTGGGCAGAAAGGTAAAAGAATTTGTCCAAAGCCGAGCTTTGGACAGCGTTGAAGAAGATGAAATCATAAAGAAGCGAAGAGTGGAATTGGTGGCATTTTGTATCATGCCGAACCATTTTCATTTGATTGTTAAAGAGTTAGATGAGGGTGGTATAGCAGCCTATATGCAAAGAGTTCTAACTTCTTACTCAAAGTATTACAACACTAAGTACGAGAAATCAGGGCATGTTTTCCAAGGACCCTATCAAGCCGTGCATGTTGAAGATAATCGCCAGCTCTTGCATTTGTCCGCATATATTCATAGAAATCCACGAGAGATATCAAAGTGGTTTAATAAGGAAGAACAATATCCATGGTCTAGTTATCAGGATTTTATAGGAGAGAATCGATGGGGTAACCTGATTATGCTCGATATTATTATCGGACAATTTAAGGACAAAGCTGAATACGAAAATTTTGTAAAGACGTCCCCAGCAAAGATCAAGGAGGAAGAACTAGAATATTTGGCTGAGTTATAACTGTCCAAAGCCGAGCTTTGGACAGTGGGACAATTTGGAGAGAGAGTTACTTTTTGTCAATGAACGAGAGGGCCATCTTTTGTTCCTTCGGGTCAAATAAAGTTATTTTGAAAGTATAAACCTTGCCCATCTCGAGTTTCTCACGGAGTTTCTCTTCTGAACCGAATTCGGAAATGTGTACTAGGCCGGCCACACCCTCCTCAATCGAGGCGAGCGCCCCGTACTTGTTGAACTTGATAATAACGCCTTCGACGATGGCGTCCTTCTTATATTTCTTCTCCGCTTCTCTCCAAGGATTTTCTTTCAACGCTTTAATAGAGAGAGAAATCTTGTCATCTTTGATTTCGATAACCTTGACTCTTACTTTCTCGCCGATCTTAAACATGGTTTTAGGATTGTCGACAAGTCCCCAGTCGATTTCCGAGATATGTACCAGACCTTCAAGTCCCTCTTCAAGTTTAATGAAAATACCAAAGTCAACGAGACCGGTAACTTCGCCGACGAGCTCGTCGCCCAAAGCATAACGGGCTACGATATTCTCTTTATCTTTAGTCTCCGGACTTTTCTCGGAGAAAATGAGCTTGCCTTCCTTGGGACTTGCGCCAATGATGGTGACCGAAAGTTTTTCTCCAACGAGCTTCTTCAATTCATCAAGAATTTTGTCTTTATCTCCATCGGAGATGCGCGGGTAGTGTTCTGGCTTGAGCTGGGAGGCGGGCAGGAATCCTGAGAGTCCCTGCCAGTTAATAATGAGACCACCCTTGTTAGCGTCTGTGATTGATAGCTCGAAGGTACGTTTCTCGCGGATGGCTTCCTCGGCCTCGCTCCAGATTAAGGCTTGACGCGCCTCTTTGAGAGAAATTTCAATGTAACCTTCTTTGCCACCGATACCGACTACTTTGCCGGCGACAATATCCGAAACATTAATTTTCTTGATAATATCCCGGGCGTTTATAAATTCACGACCATAGATGATACCGGTGCCGAAAGGAGGCAAGTCAATGTAGACCGCGCCTTTATCAATACTTATGACTGGTCCCTCCACGAGGTCATCGATGGAAGGGGGATTGGGAATACGTGTTAGAAACGCGTCAACTTCTGGGGTGTTGGTAGTCAAATTGGGTAGCCGTCTCCAGTCCTCGAGGTTCATCAGTGAATGCCAGACCTAGAGGGATAACGAAAACGGGGGTTAATAAAGCACGGGCCAATGGTATCAAAATCAAACCAAAAGGTCAAAAGTTAATGCTATTATATTCCCATGGTCGAAACTAAAATCGCAAGAAGGTCAATCTATAGTGAAGAATTCAAAGAGAGGTGGTTTAAAATGTCTTTTGCGGAACAAATGGGTAATATTGGTAGCGAGGTTGGGCGGGCTACTAAATGGCAAAACAAAGACGAGAAATCTTTTTGGGGAGCAGTGGGACGAGCAATGGAACTTTTTGATCTTACACAAATGGATAAGAGATGGAAAGGGCGGAGGTTGGAAATTGATCGAGCGAGAGAGGTTTTCGCTGATGCAGTGTTGGGTGGTAAAGAATATAATAGTTTTCTTCCAGATCTAGAACGCTACTTCATGCAATTTGCCATTTTAGCTCGCTCTCGCGTATAAATTCGCAACAAAAAACTTGTCAGAAAAGACTGGTAAATATAACTCTTTTATGCTAAAATAGGGGCAATGATAATCAGCTACCACGGCGCGGAATGCTTCAAAGTCTCCCAGGGAGATATCACTTTGGCGCTCAACCCGATATCGAAGGACTCTCAAATGAAACCTACAAGATTCGGTGCTGACATCACTCTTATCACCTTTAATCACCCTGATTTCAACGGTCGTGACCAGACCTCGCGAGGTGATAAAGAATCATTCGTCATAGATGGTCCAGGCGAGTATGAAATCAAAGGCATCTTTATAAAAGGTTTTCTTTCTGAAGGACCTGCTAAAAAAATAAACACAATTTACCTTATATCTTTCGAAGGAATAAATCTCTGCTTCCTCGGCGCGCTTGCTAATCCGACACTTCCAGATGAGATTCTCGAGGCAATAGAAGATATTGATATCCTCTTTGTGCCTACGGGCGGTGGTGGCCCCGCCAAGGACGGGGCAAGTACTCTCGATCCGGTTTCTGCCTATAAACTTAGTGTCTCGCTTGAACCGTCTGTTATCATACCAATGCACTATACAAAAACTGCATTAGAGCAATTTATCAAAGAGGGCGGAGAGACGAAAGTGGAATCTCTCGACAAATTTGTGGTAAAAAAGAAAGACCTAGAGGGTAAAGAAAGCGAGATAGTAGTCTTGAAAGAGGAGTAGTTCGACTCGCCCCGCCACGGCGGGGCAAACTCACTATAAATAAAAAATAAAAAATATGAGAAGATATTTAGCTGAACTTTATAAGAAACCTGACCACCATAAGAGGCAATTCGCATTGCTCGCTTCGGGCACTATTACTCTCTTCATCTTCGGGGTTTGGTCCATCGCAACTTTCGGTATTAACACGAAGATAATTGCCGAGGCGGAAAATGAGGTAAGCCCACTTCAATCCTTGCGTATGAGTATGGCAGCGAGCCTTGAAGCTCTTCGGGATAATTTCGGAGAACTTAAGCGTGGTTTTGAAGCAGTGGATTTCGAAACTCGATACCAAGAGATGAGAGATGGCGCTTTAGACGTATATGACCAATAAGGACGAAAATAGAGTTATCTCTCGTCCGATTACGAGCGAGATGAAAGAGTCGTTTATCGACTATGCCATGTCGGTCATTACTGACCGCGCTCTTCCAGATGTGCGTGATGGTCTCAAGCCGGTACATCGCCGCATCCTTTTTGCCATGAATGAAATTGGCCTCAATGCAAGTGCGAAGACGCGTAAGTCAGCGACAGTTGTGGGCGAAGTACTTGGCAAGTACCACCCGCACGGAGACGTGGCGGTTTACGACTCGATGGTCAAGATGGCACAGGATTTCTCAATGCGCTATCCGTTAGTTATTAGTCAGGGAAATTTCGGCTCGGTAGATGGCGATAGTCCGGCGGCTATGCGCTATACCGAGGCAAAGATGTCTCGTCTCGCTGGCGAGATGCTTAAAGATATTGATAAGGATACGGTAAACTTCCGGCCCAATTACGACGGTACGCATTCGGAGCCGATTGTTCTGCCGGCGGCATCACCGAATCTATTACTAAACGGCACATTGGGTATTGCCGTTGGCATGGCCACCAATATTCCTCCGCATAATCTGACAGAGGTGATAGATGCAACGGCATATCTTGCCGACAATCGTGATGCCACAACGGAGGACCTACTCGGATTTATAAAAGGACCTGATTTCCCAACCGGCGGGATTATTTTCAATGAAAAAGATATTCACCACGCCTATGCCACTGGTCGTGGACCAGTGGTGGCTCGTGGAGTAGCCGACATTGTTGAAAACAAGGCTGGTCAGTTTCAGATTATCATCTCCGCCATTCCTTACAGAGTGAATAAGTCCGACCTGATTACCAAAATTGCCGACCTAGTGCGCGAGAAAAAGATTGAAGGCGTGAAAGGCCTTCGTGATGAGTCTGCCAAAGATATTCGCATCGCTATTGACCTTAAAGCAGGCAGTCAACCGCAGAAAATATTAAATGCTTTATACAAACACACTCAACTTGAAGACACTTTCCACTTCAACCTTGTGGCGCTTGTCGATGGCGTACCCCAGACACTATCGCTTAAGAGTATTCTTATAGAATTTCTCAAACATCGAGAAACAGTAGTTAAGCGTCGTAGCGCATTTGATCTCATGCGAGCCCTAGAGAGAGAGCACATCCTTCTTGGTCTGGTCAAGGCGCTTGACAATATTGATAGAGTGGTCAAACTCATCCGCGCCTCCGCGAGCGTTGACGACGCTCGCATCAGTTTAATGAAAGAATTCAAGCTTTCCACTCTCCAAGCCAACGCCATACTAGAAATGAAGCTTCAGAAACTTGCCGGTCTCGAGCGAGAAAAGGTTCTAAATGAACTTAAAGAAGTGCAAGCTTTTATAAAAGAGATGAAAGAATTACTTGCCTCGCCCGCAAGAATTTTGAAAGTAATTAAGACCGAACTCGAAGATATTAAGAAGAAATATGGTGACGAACGTCGTACTAAAGTAATAAAAGGTGGAGTCAAAATTCTCTCTATCGAGGATCTTGTCGCAGAGGAGGAGAATACACTTGTTCTAACATCAGGCGGATACATCAAGCGCACAAATCCAGATGAATACAAACGTCAGAAGCGTGGTGGCGTCGGGGTAGTAGACCTTGATACCAAAGAAGAAGATTTCGTCACCAATTTCTTAACTGCCTCGACGCATGCCGATCTACTATTTTTTACCGACAAGGGCAAGGTCTACCAAATTAAAATGTATGACATTCCAGAGGGTAAGCGTGCCACGCGCGGCAAGTCCGTCTTGAATTTCATATCACTCTCTGACGATGAAAAGGTGACTTCTATCTTAGCGATGCCTAAATCTGTCCCGACAAGCTCGGGGCAAGTCGCCTCGACTCGCGAAGGCTCGTTATTTATGGTTACGGAAAATGGCACTGCCAAGAAGGTGTCTGTCAAAAGTTTCCAAGACGTGCGTTCTTCCGGTATTATTGCTATCAAACTCTCTTCAGGAGACAAATTGATATCGGCAGAACTTGTTGAGAAAGGGGACGATATTTCAATTGTAACTAAAAAAGGTCAATCTATTCGATTTAAAGAATCAGCTATCCGTGAAATGGGTCGTAGCGCCGGTGGTGTGAGAGGTATTAAATTAGACAAGGGGGATATAGTTGTCGGAGCTCACCACATTAAACCAGATTGGGAATCGGGTCATCTTCTGGTTATCTCTGCCAATGGTTATGGCAAGCGCACGAGTCTTTCTGAATATAAAGTTCAAGGTAGAGGAGGTTCAGGGATTCTCACTTCGAAAGTGACGTCGAAGACTGGTCAAGTTATTGCCTCACAAGTGGTTACCGACCAAGAAGAAGAGGTTATCGCTATTTCAAAAAAGAGCCAGGTAGTGCGGGTCGGACTCAAAGAAATTCCTGCCTTGGGTCGTCAGACTCAAGGAGTGCGTATCATGAAACTTCGCGAGGGCGACTCAATAGCATCTCTCATTTGTTTGTAGTCTGCTATAATTAATATATGTCAAAGTTTCAGATTATCCTGCTTTCAGTTTTTGCGGTTTCCATTGTTCTTGCTGTAGCAGCTTTCTCTCTCTATCGCGGTTCGGGCAACGAAAATGTTGCCATGACCGTTTGGGGAGATATTTCTTCGCAAGATTTTAGCCTTTTACTCAACTCTTCTGCCATCAGTCAGGACAGGACGTTTTCTGTGAGCTATGTGGAAAAGAGAGCGGAGACGATCGAAACGGAATTTACCGAAGCGCTTGCGCAAGGTATAGGTCCTGACCTTATCATTCTCACTCAAGACAAGCTTTGGAAGAATAAACCTAAATTTTCAGTCATTCCTTATACCAGTGTCAGTGAACGAGACTTTAAAACCACATTTATAGAGGAAGGAGAACTTTTCCTAGACGAGACAGGTGTCTATGCATTACCGCTCTCTATTGATCCCTTGGTGCTCTATTACAATAGAGATCTGCTTTCAGCTGCGGGACAAGCCAGACCTATGCAATATTGGGATGAGATATACGCGAGTGCCACGAATCTTTCGAAGAGAGATGCCGCCGGCAACTTAGTCTTGTCAGTCATGGCTCTGGGCGAGGCTAGAAACATCCCTCACGCCAAGGATGTTCTCTCTCTTCTCTTGCTTCAGGCTGGTACGCCTATCACCGGCTTGGTCAATAGAGAATTACGTTCGCAAATTTCTCTAAACTTCGGTACTCCGGTTCTGCCGGGCGAAGCGGCTCTTGACTTCTACACCCAGTTCTCAAATCCGACGAAGGTCTACTTTAGCTGGAACCGCTCGCTTATCGATGCGCAGACTCATTTCACTAGCGGTGACTCTGCTTACTATCTAGGTTTCGTTTCAGAACTTCGCGTAATTAGAAACAAGAATCCCATTCTCAACTTTGGCATCTCCACCGTACCCCAGTCGAGAGTTTCTGGTAAAGCTATTACTTTTGGACGTCTGCGAGCGGTGTCTGTATCTCGTGGTTCTCGAAATCCGGGCGCCGCGCTCGCTCTCGCGACCAGATTGGTTTCCAAAGAAGTGGCGCGATCTTTATCCGAGATTCTTCTCCTACCGCCAGCACGGCGCGACCTCTTGTCTCTAAGACCGACTGACGCATTTTTTTCTGTTTTTTACGATGCGGCACTCCAGTCTAAAGGATGGCTTGACCCGGATACGGTGGCGACCGAGGCAATCTTCCGCGAAGCGATAGAGTCTGTTACCAGCGGTCGTGCTCGTACTCTCGAGGCGGTAAACAGGGCTAATAGTGAGATTGAGGCATTAATTAAACAATAGTTATGTGGGAAACACTTATAGTCTGTGACGGCACAACTACTGACCCATGCACTTTTGGGCATCTCATTTTACTTGCTCAAAATCTCATAAATAATTTGATAGTTATTTCCACTTTTCTAGCCACCGCCGCTTTCGCCTACGCTGGCTTTATCCTCTTGACATCAGGTGGCAACGAATCGGCCAAAACGAGGGCCAAAGAAATTTTCAGAAAAGTGCTTATCGGCTACCTGTGGATACTCGGTGCCTGGCTCTTGATTTATACTATAACGAGCGTTCTACTTAGGTCAGGCTATTCTCTCCTTGGTGCGCCTTAAATCATGAATATAAAAAAAATATCCACCGTTCTCATATCACTCTTAATCTTTTTTGCCATGGACGCAGTTGTGGTTCAGGCTTTTACCCTCGATAATCCGATTGCCTGCGGCTCAGACTGCACTCTCTTCACCCTTCTTAGGATGATTATTGACAATATCCTTCTTCCCATTGGCGGAGTACTTGCGGTACTCTCCTTTATCTACGCTGGCTTTCTCTACGTCACGGCGCAAGGCAGTGCAGACAAACTCAAGACTGCCCACAAGGCCCTCCTCTATACATCCGTAGGCACGGCAGTACTTCTCGGTTCCTGGGTAATTGCGAAAGTAATCGAAAACACCATTAATTCACTAAGATAATGCCTCCAAGCAATTTGAAAGAACTGGTAGATATATTTCTCGACCTGATACGAACAGCTTTGCCTGTCATCGCGGGTCTGGCTTTGCTGGTCTTTATCTGGGGGCTGGTTAAGTTCATCTTTCGTGTTAGCGGGGATGAGAAAGCGGTTGAAGAGGGTAAAAATTTAATGAAATGGGGTCTCATCGCGCTTTTTGTGCTAATATCATTTATGGCCATCCTCGCCTTTGTATACAGAGACATCGGCTTCAGCCGTACGTTCGGTTTACCACTTTTACCACCATATAGATGATCGGTGTTAAAGATCTTATAAGAGCGGTAGGGGGTCTTATCAATCCAATTATTGCAATATTGGTCGGCGTGGCTCTTCTCGCTTTCTTTTGGGGTCTAGCCAAATTTATCTTCCGGGTTGGTGGGGATGAGAAAGCGGTGGAAGAAGGAAAGAGAATCATGAAGTGGGGCCTTATCGCTCTTTTTGTCATGGTCTCGGTCTGGGGGATAGTCAAATTTATGCAAAGAGCCTTAAATCTTCCGATCTAATCTCTCGATGGGGGGATAACTATATTGCGTCTCTACCTTTCTTCACGTATTATATAGAAGTACTGTGTAGGTATATTACAAATAATATTAGTTAGCTAAATAAATGAAAAAAGTTATTCTCGTCACTTTGGCACTTGCTCCGATGTTTGCTTTTGCCCAGTCAACTGGTAGATTTGGCAACATAAAGACGCTTGTGGAAGGTATCGGCGATATTATCAAGATAGCTCTCCCCATAGTCGTTGCTCTCGCCCTTCTTGCTTTCTTTTGGGGACTGGTTAAATTTATCTT
This sequence comes from uncultured Candidatus Saccharibacteria bacterium, assembly GCA_964648835.1. Lineage (GTDB taxonomy): Bacteria > Patescibacteriota > Minisyncoccia > Phycocordibacterales > Zambryskibacteraceae > UBA5004. The sequence goes on from CAZYLR010000010.1 coordinate 9,221, forward strand.
CGCTCAAGGTAATGAAGAAGCCAAAGCAGATGCCAAGAAGATTATGCTTTGGGGTTTAATCGCCCTCTTCGTTATGGTCTCTGTCTGGGGTGTTGTTAGGTTCATTGGTAGTGCTATAGGTATTACTGATGTTGGTGGTTCCATTACTCCTCCTACTCTCTCATTTTGACAATTTATTAGTTATTAGCGGGGGATGGACATCTCCACCTTTCTCAACAAGATTAATCAGTTCATACTGAACCCTCTGATTCTCTTGGCTTTTGCTATTGCTTTCCTGGTATTCTTCTGGGGTATTTTCCAGTTCATCGCCTCCCAGACTACTGATGCCAATCGTGACGAGGGCAAGAGAAAAATCTTCTGGGGACTCTTCGGGATGTTCATCATGTTTGCCGCCTATGGTCTGATTCGCTTAATTCTCGGTACTTTCGGTATCCCTAGTTCTGGTTATCCCTTCGGTTAAAAAATATCAAGGGTAGCCCTTGATATTTTTTGCATGAAAAAGGCGCCCCTCGATAAACTCGGGGCGCCTTTGGTGTGCGTCGCGCACTCATTGGCGACGCCACCAATTTGGGTCTGGGTCGCGGTACCGGTGGATTTTAATCTCCACCGACTCCACGCCCGACCGAACCGAGAACACTCGAACCTTGTCTTGGCCACGCCATTCGGCGCGACTCGTGAATCGGCTCTTGTCTCCCCACCAGACTATCATCCAGTTTGGAGGCATGACGACCTCGGCCGGTTGGCCGGGCCTCACTGTCACCAGGAAGGTGGTGTCGACGGTGCTGTGCGTAGAAGTAACAGTAGAGGGGAGGGTGCCGCGAGCACGAGCCAAGAGCGGCTCCCAGCACGCCTTCGACCTCGAATCCGCCTCCCAGTGGAGGGTGTCAGACTCGGCGTAGAGGTAACGGGCGTATGCCTCGTTACCCGCCTCGGTCCGGATGTCATACCCCAGACCCTTAGCCCTCTCCTCGTGGAGAGAAGTCATGATCTGGTACTTGCCGATGGCCGACGACCCCTCCCTGTTACGGAGGGGAGTGACACCGTCAGCCTCGAACTGCCGACCACTACCTGGACTACCGTCTCCACTCTCGCACCCCGCAATGATTGGCAGGGCGACTTCAGCTGGTAGACGTGAGAGTGAGCTTGAACTTCTCAGTCCGCTCCCTACTGTAGCCGCCGACCAGTAAGTCGACCAGGGGAAGTACCCGTAGGCACCGATTCCCGCGACGACCAAGAACAGTACCCAGAGAGCGAGGCCGATAAACCTAGCCGCCGTGCCCTGTTGACTTGCGAAGAACACCGTGAGAATGATTGCGGCATTCATCGGCCAGAATGTCTGCGATGAAAGCCAAGTGTTCCAGGCTCCCGGACCGATGGCCCAAAAGAGCCAGTGGAACGTCGTGACTCCCAAGAGTACCGCGAACGCCCACACGGGTGGCGTTGCGCCGCCAAGACGCTGTGTCATCGGGGTACCGGCAGGGTGTGAGAGGTAATTGATCACCGTCCACACCAGGAGCACCAGAACACCAAGAACGAAGAGTACCCAGAATCGCGTGCTCAACGTTACGACGTCGGCATTCACAACTACCACTGTTCCAGTAGCCACTGTTCTACCGCCGCCGCTGATCCATGCTATAAAGACGAGGATACCAGCAGTAACGAAAGACACAGGCACGATAACGAGAGCGTAGATCGTTGCACGACCCATGGTCATCTCCTCCGTAACGAGGTTGAGGTTGACGAAAGTAAATGTTCAGTCTTCCTACATTATATCATATAATATCTCTATAAGTCAAGCTTTCGCAAAGTCTCAGCACCTTCGCAACACCTAGGGGGTAATATAACAACATGGCTT
>CAZYLR010000011.1:0-10866 GCA_964648835.1 uncultured Candidatus Saccharibacteria bacterium
GAAACGAGCCCGTTTGATGGCAGTGGCTAGTTCTCGTTCAAACTTGGCAGGGATACCGGAGCGCTTGCGAGATTGAATGCGAGCATGCGGCGTCAGAAATTTCTTAAGAGTCTCGACATCTTTATAGTCGATATGTTTGATTTTGTTTTCTTTGAAATAATTTTGCTTTCTCATCTTAATTATTTATAGTGAGCTCGTCGAACTAAAAAGGAATGTCATCGACACTAACGTTATCTTCAGGATATTCGATAGCACCCTCGGGAGGAGCTTCTTGATTATCTTCTTTCGAACTAGCGGCAGTAGTAGACGGAACAGAGCCATCTCTTTTAGGACCAAACTGGACCCTGTCGGCTACTACCTCGGTGCGGTACTTCTTGATTCCGTCGGCCGCTTCCCAACTCCTGGTCTGCATCCTACCCTCGACTAAAACGCTTGAGCCCTTGCGTAGATATTGAGCGGTTGTTTCCGCCTGTCGGCCAAAGACGACGACATTGTGGTAGTCAGTCGATTCCTGCCTTGCTCCGCTTTTATCTTTCCACACGCGGTTAGTAGCCACTCCCATCGTAGCTACTTGTACGCCGGAAGTCAGAGAACGAAGCTCCGGATCGCGGGTAAGATTACCGATAATGATAGCGCGGTTGAAATACATAATTTTATTGTACCACTGCTTCTTCGGTAGAGCTAGGAGCAGATTCTTTTTTTTCCTCAAATGCAGCTCTTGCCTTGGCTAAAGTAAAGGCGGTTTCGCGCGGAGCTTTGATTAAGAGCAATCGCAGAACTTCTTCTATTTTTTCTATACCGGCTTTGATTGCCGTAGCTTTGGTTCTATCGGCCTCGAACTTAATCCAGCCCAAATAAGCGTCAGAGAGCACGTAGCGGCTGGCGCCAATAGTCTTCGACATTGTGTAGGCCAGAGGTTCTTTGAAAGGCTCCTCGGCGTCGATTTCTGCACCACCTTCCGTAGTAATGACTTTTCTGATAGCGCTTGTTACGAGAGAGAGTTTATCTTCCGGAATACTCGGCAAGATAAGGTAGCCGATTTCATAGACGGTCAGTTCCTCCACAAGAGCTCCTGAATTTCCCATAAGTCGAACTAGCCTATCATAGAGAGCACATTATTGACAAGAGCATCCCTCACTGCCTCTTCGCCCTCTCCTCTAATCTTTGCAATTGACTTGACCACCTCGCTGACGTAGCTTGGCTCGTTACGTTTGCCTCGGTACGGTACCGGAGCTACATAAGGAGAGTCCGTTTCTGACATAATCATGTTGATGGGCGTAGATTTGATAATCTCGTCATAGTCACGCGTGAAAGTGATTACCCCCGTGAAAGAAACCGTGAACCCAATATTGAAAAATCTTTTGGCGACCTCTACACTACCGGTGAAGAAATGCACGTTACCTCGAAGTTTATTTCCATGCACTCCCTTAAGAGGATCGAGAATTTCTAGAACCTCTTCGTAAGCATCACGAGAATGAATCATGATGGGCTTATCGTGAGCGAGAGCGAAATCCACTTGGTCTAAAAATAACTTTTTCTGCCTCTCGTAGTCAACATCTCTATCGGCGTGAAAGAAATCCATTCCACATTCTCCCACTGCCACCACTTTCGGATAATTGATTAGTTCCTCAAATTTTTCTTTTGCAAAACTCTGACTCGAATTGTCTACCGGATGAATTCCAATACAGGCATAAATTTCTTCATATTTTCTTGCCAAATCTACGGCCATTTTTGAAGATTCGAGATCTGTCCCGATAACGATAGTGTGGGTCTCTGTATCTTTCAATCTCTTGACTACCTCATCAAGGTCACTCGAGTAATCAGGAGTATTCAGATGAGAATGTATATCAAAGTATCTAGGCATCTTTGCGAGGAAAGAGGGGCTTACTGAGTCGATTATCTTTTATGGCACTAAGAATTTTCTCTGAAGTTTGCGGCATGAAAGGTGCCAGGGTGTATGCAATATGAGAAAGCCTTAATACTAGATCTGCGATAACCCCTTTATCTTTTGATTCCCATGGTTTCGTCTTCTGAATTTCGGCATCTAACTCCCCTATTTCTGACCAGATATAATTCATTGCTTTCTGAATTTCGAACTTATCCAGAAGTAATTCTATCTCTTTGCCCAAAGCTGAGCTTTGGACAGTTACTAGTTGAGAGAGATGGGTTTCGGCTAACTTCATAATTCTTGAAACAAGATTGCCTAATCCATTAGCCAAATCGCCATTGTATGCATCTTTAAAAGCTTCCGTGGTTAAATCCCCGTCTTCGAATGTAGAAATTTTGCGAGCTAAGAAATAACGTACTGCTTCTGGACCAAATTTTTCAATCAATTCTAGCGGGTCAATAATATTCCCGATAGATTTTGACATCTTATGTCCACCAGATGTAATAAACCCATGCACAAGAAGACTATTCGGCAAAGGCAATCCTGCCGAGAGAAGCATGGCTGGCCAGATAGCGGCATGGAAACGTAAAATATCCTTACCTATAACATGTAGATTTGCAGGCCACCATTTATCGAGCTCCGTTTCATCTCTCCCATACCCGATGGCAGAAATATAATTGACCAGTGCATCGCACCATACATAAATAACCTGAGTAGAATCACCGGGCACAGGGATACCGTGTGGAACATTCTCTATCGGCCTTGAGAAACTTACGTCTTCGAGGCCTTGCTCAAGCAGAGCGAGAATCTCATTCTTGCGTGTCTCAGGAATAACCCTTAATTTATCGCTTTTAATTTTTTCTTTTACCGTATCGGTATATTTTGAAAGTCGGAAGAAATAATTTTCTTCTTCTATTCCTTCTAATATGGTCATGTGATACGGACACTTGCCGTCAACAAGATCTTTTCCCGTGTAAAATGCTTCGCAGCTCGGGCAATATAGGCCTCTATAGATCGATTTATATATATCCCCCGCCTCCACTAGCTTATTCCATAGAGCTATCGCTCCCGGCCAGTGCTTTTCCTTGTCTGTAGTCCGTATGAACTGATCATAAGAGATATTCAGACTCTTATATAAATTCTCAAAGTTCTTATTGATCTCCGTAAGAAATTCTTCTATTGATTTATTGGCCTCTTTGGCTGCCCTAACAACCTTTCCTGTATTTTCATCAGATCCTGTTAAGAAATAAACTTCTTTGTTTTCTAACCTCTGGTAGCGCGCTAATATGTCACAGAGCGTCATCGTGTAAGCGTGCCCCATGTGCAACTTAGCGTTGGGATAGAATATGGGACTTGTCAGATAAAACTTATTGGGTTGATTCATTCGCGGAAAGTTTGGCAATTTTGCGCTCCTCAAAATCAGAGATGAATTCTATGACTGCGGCCGCTACTGGCACCGAGACAAGTACGCCGAGAAAGCCGGCCAGAGTCCCGCCGATAACCAAAGCCATGATTGAGATCATGGGCGAAACCCCGACCATTTTCTTGACTACTAGAGGATAAATAAGATGGCTCTCAAGCTGTTGAATCAAGATATAGAGTCCAGCCACGATAAGAGTAACATTCATGCCGCCCCAAGTATAGGCCACAAATAAGGTCGGAATGGCTGCAATGGTCGCACCGAAAAGCGGGACAAGCTCGAAGACGCCGGCTAAGACTGCGAGTAGTAAGGCGTGCGGCACTCCCACCAGAAGTAGCGCGATGTAGACAAGCACCATCACGAGAGCTGATGAGAGAAGCTGCCCCTGCATCCAGAGACCAATCTTAGACTGTGAACGCCGCCATAATCCGATGACATATTGTTCATGCTGAATGGGGGTGACCATTTTCAAAAATTTACTGATACCGTCTTCTTGCGCCACCAGATAGAAAGAGAGGACCAGAATAAGGACGGAATTTAAGACCCCACCGAAGATTGAGGAGATGCTTGAAAATACTCCCTGCGAAAGGAAACTGGCCAAAGAATTCAGTTGAGAGCTTAGTTCTCTGATTAAAATGGGAGTATCGAAACCTCCAAATAGATTCTGGGTTCTGAACATGTCGGAGAGAATCCCGCCACTCGTGACGGAATTAGAATATATCGTCAGAGTTTTGATGAAACTTGATATCTCGCCGACAAGAGGCAAAAGAAGGAAATAGAAAAGACCGGCAAGCATGAATGCCGAGGCTAGATAAACCAGAAACACCATAGGCAGACGGGGGATGTTTCTTTTCTTTGCCCAACCGACCGCCGGTTCTATAGCCGAAGCGATGACCACCGAAGCGATGACAACTAAGATAAATTCGGTGACAAGATATAGCGCGTAGGCTATGACTACCACCACCACGCCCCGCACCCAGCTACCGATAGTAATCTCCCATTTCTGTTTACTTTCGTCCATAAATCAATAATATCATTATTTAGCGAGCTTTAAATTCCTTGGTTAGCCTTTCAAGCTTAGCTATATCCTCCTCCACACTTTTCAATCCAGTTTCAAAAAAAGCGGGTTTCGATGTATCAGTACCTATCATTTTAAATATGTCTTCAGGGCTCATAGAGCAACCTGCGCTCAAAAATTCTTTAATTTTATTTGCATAATTGTGATCTTTCTTCCACTTCTCATATAAGGCCCGACTTATAATCTGGCCATATGCGTAAGTATAGACGTAAAAGAAACGACGTATGTGCGACCAGTGGACATAGAAATACCCATCATTGTCATTTATTTCTACAGCGTCTCCCAAATATGATTCCAAGTGCTTAACCATAAGCTTAGCAATATCATCTTTTGAAACCTGTCCCTCGGTTCTGATTCTCTGGTGTAGTTCTAGTTCAAAATTAAAGCATGCTATCTGGCGAAAGATTGTTGAAATATCGCCCATAATACGATTGTGGAGCAGTACCAGGCGCTCCTTGGCTGGTAGTTGCTTTTCAACTTCATCAGCCATCATCTGCTCGAAGAAGGTGCTTGCCACCTCAGCTGTAGCAGTAGAGTGACCTCTATATCTTGATGGTTGAGACTTGGAGAGCTCTGTGTGTATTGCGTGTCCCATCTCATGTGCCAGAGTCTCGAGAGACCTCAAGTTATCTGTATGGTTTAGTAATACAAACGTGGGCAATATACCATCTCCAGAACAATAAGCGCCTCCGGTCTTACCCTTTTGAGGGTACACATCTATTTGGCCGTTTTTTAGAAACTCATTGAATATTTTCAAATAGTCTTTATCCATGTTGCCTAGGAGTTTCTGTAACATAGCAACAGATTTTTCGAAGCTAAATTTAGTTTTTATCTCACCTATCTTGGCACCCCTGTCTGCCAATTTTATTTTCTTCTCACCCAAAAGTTTTGCGTGTAATTTATAAAATCTATGTGATACTTTGAAATACTTTGATACCAGTTTTACAAATGCCCCTATGTCTTCTTCATTATTCTCATACCCCAGCACCGTCGCACTATAAGGTTCTTTATAACCACGACGCTTATCCATTATTTTTTTGAAATTGTATATTGCATTCAGCTCTCCTTCGGCCAGATGGCTAATAGACTTAAACACTTTATTGAGTTCATCGTGTACAGCTCTTCTCTCCTTTTTGGGCATATCCGACATGCCAGAGATAGCTTCAGCAACAGGAATATCTTTGACCTTATGTTTAATTGTTTGGGTATTTAATAGTTTCTCTTGGGTATCTACCCACATTCCATAAGCTGGTTCTGACAACAAGCTTATTAATTGTTCTTCGCCTTCAGGAAGATTATATTTGGCATCAAGAAAAATATGACTAAGCATATACTTATACGGTTGAAGCGCCTTATAGTTCAGAAAAAGGGGTTGTTTATTTGGTGGAATTTTTGCAATTTCAAGACCAAAGAACTTTGTCCTATTACCCGCTTCCGTCAATCGCTGGCCATACTTAGTTGATATGGCAAAGGATTGGCTATCATTAGCATCTAGATCAGTCTTCAGGTGGAAATATCGCGACGGACTAATAGAATCCATAATCTCACTTACTTTCTCTGATTCTTCTAGAGCTTTTAAAAGAGTCTGGGGATTTTTAGTAAAAGACTTACCCTTGTATTTTTTCTCAAAAGATACGCAGAGTTGCTCAATCTTCTTAAGATCCCGCTCTATTTGAGGATCCTTGTCACTCTTATAAAGAAGCTTGAGATTCCAGAAAGTCTGTATTTTCATAGTGGAATAGTGTATCAATAATTTCCCCAATCCGCCACCTACATCTAATTTATACGACCGTGAGTTATGGATGTAGAGACTATTTGAGTTTGGAAACTAGATCAGATATAGGAATCCTCTCTTGTTCGCCTGTATCGCGGTCGCGCAATGTCACAGTATCATCTTCAAGAGTATCGAAGTCTATGGTAATACAATAAGGTGTGCCGATTTCGTCTTGTCTCCTGTAGCGCTTGCCAATATTGCCATTGTCATCAAATGCAAGATTTGGGATTTGAGATTTAAGATTTAGGAATAATTCTTTCGCCTTATTTACCAATTCCGGTTTATTTTTTAAAAGTGGAAAAATTGCTGCGCGGACAGGTGCGATATTTTTATGGAGTTTCAGATAAGTGCGAGGTTCGCCGCCCAATTCATCTTCGGTATAAGCCGAAACGAGAATGGCAAGCACGGTACGGTCTACACCAAACGTCGGTTCTATACAGTGCGGCGTGAATCTCTCTCCTGATTCTTCGTCGAAATATTGGAGGTCAATACCAGAAGCGACACTATGGTTTCGTAAGTCAAAATCAGTGCGGTAAGCCAGACCGCAAAGTTCTTTACGACCGAAAGGAAAATCGAATTCGAAATCAATGGTACGCTTGGAGTAGTGGGCTCTGCCTTCTGCCGACACCTCAAGCTCGTGTATAGAGTTTTTAGGTAAACCGATTTCCCCCACCCACTCGTGCATTTCCTTTCTCCAAGTCTCAAAAGTGTTTTCCCAATCCTGTTCTCTGACGAAATATTCTATCTCTATTTGCTCGAACTCTCGTGAGCGAAAAAGGAAGTCTCGCGGAGAAATCTCGTTTCTAAAAGCCTTACCAATTTGGGCCAAACCAAAAGGCAGCTTGGGATGAAATGAGTCAATAATATTTTTAAAATTGACAAACATTCCCTGTGCCGTCTCTGGGCGAAGATATGAGACACTTGCTTCTGCTCCGGCACCGATGGAAGTTTTGAACATCGTATTAAATTTCTCCCCACTATCAAGCGGATCAGAAAAAGTACTGACATGTCCCGATGTCTCCCAAACCTTCGGACTCATGACAATACTTGTGCTGATAGGATATATTTCATCTCTTCCACTTACAAACTTATCCCAGAAACGCTGTTTAATATTGTGACGAAGCTCAACGCCAAGTGGACCATAGTCCCAGAATCCAGCAAAACCCCCATAAATCTCTGACCCAGGAAATACAAACCCCCTTCGCTTGCAAAGCGAAACTATTTTTTCCATTAAATTTAAATCATTTTTGCTCATTATTTCACCACTATATCATCTCCCTGAATAAACGCCGGGTCACTCGTAAGACGAGTGGTCAAAGGAGGGCTGTTTACTGTAACCGTATTCCCAGTCAGAGTGTCTCGACCAGAGAAAACAATGCTAGTGACTAAACTTGGTGCCGTACCAATCTGACCAAGAGATGGTTTGAGAGATATTTGGAAAGCCATTTCTCTTGTAGCGGAAGAGAAGCCGGTGTCAGACGAAAGCATGCCCATATTCCAAGTGATGGTATTGGCTGAAGAGTCATAAGAAATATCTTCACTCGTAAAGCTCGAGGCCCCCAGCCAGTTTACACTCTGCCCCAGACGGGCAGTCACCTTCGCATCTGTAAGGTCACCCTGGGTATTGCCAACGCTGAAGATGACAGCGTAAGTAGTTTCTTCCCCTACCTTAGGTGGAATAGGGCCATGATTAGCAAATGGACCTAATGAGCGAAGTATTTTTGAAGAGAAATTAACTTGCGATGATATTCTCACGGTACGAGTCTCGTTTACTACCACCGGACTCCGCCCAACAGCGCCAACCGGTATACCTGTAATTGAGAAATTAAGCGTAATATCATGAGTGCCCGCTGATAGAGATAAACTCGGTAGAGAGGAGAATCTTAGAGTTACTTGCCCACCTTCTCCGGGGGCAAGTTCCGGTAGCCCGAGAGTATTTGTCAAATTCCAAACAAGTTTTGAGCTCCCAGAATCGTAGAGACCGTTACTGCCAGCTGTAACAGAGAGTTTATCTAGAGCCACGCCCGAGAGACTAACTTCCAGATGGGGATTGAGCAGTCTGTCCGCAAGATTATTTTGATACTTAACATAAGTAGAGATGGGCCGAGTGGCTGGCGCTATGTAAGTAGATGTATTTTCCCCGTTGAATAAAACGTCCAGCCCAATCGATGGTCGGTCTATGACAACAGTATCCGATTGGGACACGATAAGAACTTTTAGATTCGGGCTAGTGCTACTCCCGTCTGAAACACCGGCATAAAATCGAAAAGTCCTCTCTTCCATATTCTCTCCTATAAGCTTTCCGCGAATTGAAACTGTCTTCTTATCCCCCGGGGATAAGTCTCCGAGTATCCAGAGATTATTATCGGCGGCGGCTCGCGGAGTTGCATCGATGACGCTGTATCCATAAGGATATTCTGCTTTCAACACAACATTTTTCAAGACATCTGTAGAATTCAGGGTAATCGAGACTACTGTCGCGAAACTCTCTCCTGAAGTGGTAGAAGGAGGACTTTCAACCGCGAGTGTGATTGGGGCATTGCCGATAGTGATTTCAAATATCTTGTCTTTGTAGAAAGTGGCGTTTGAACCCTTAACCTTATATTCGACCGAGAGTTTTATCTCTTTAATTTCTCCGGAGGGGCCTAGAAGAACCATGCGTACATTACGAACGTACTCTGCGCCAGACCCGATTACCCCCAAGTTATCTTTGGTATAAGTCAGGGACTCGATAGTATTATCAGGATTGCGACTGCCTTGCGGGTACTGTATCGAGAGATTAGCAAATTCAAGATCGGCATTATTCGTATTTGAGATAGTGACGCCAAGTTCAAGGACTTCCCCAGCTGATATTGTCGTCGGGCCAAGCACGCCGATATCCACATTCTTGGAAGAGATAAAATTGGCGCCCCCCAGGAATACAAAGACTGCCACCCCGATTGTAGCTATAAAAAACAGGAGCGCGAAAATAAAAATTTTTTTCATAAAGAAGCCGATTTTAGGAGGAATGCGCTCATGTTTAAGCATCTCATCAAGCTCTGGGGTCTGCCACTTATCCCCGACATCTGGTGACTCAAACTCCTTAACTGGACTGCGCTTGTCTAACGGATTTCGGTAGCGCGTCCGCGAATAAAGCGTGTCATCCAGCCTCTCGATTTTACCCTTGCCTTTTTCCTCCATAAGTTCGTTAATTATAACATCTCTACAAATGGCTGGCTTGGAGGCCTTCGTTTATTGCCTTGATCAGAGATTTTTTATCCAAAGACAGATCAGATTCTTTGAGATATCCGAGATGGAAAAGGATTTTAGAGACGATCCTAACCTCAAACATCTCATCGTGGAGTTCGGAGGAAAGGACAGCTTCCTCCACGGCATCGAATAGTTCCGGATGGGAAGCTTCACCCTGGACAAGCTTCTCAAGAAGAGCTAAGGGTCTTGCGAAACTCGGCGCTGAAGAAATATTTTGAATAAATTCTGCCGAAGTCAGCCGCCAGTAATCTTTGCCCTTCACAAACGAAACGGAAGAAAGTGAGAAAGGCTCGATATTGCCGCGAAGTTTAGAAGCTTCCTTGCGTACCCCAATAGCCATAGCGCGTACCAGACCAAGGTCGCGAGTCATAATAGTGTAGATTCTGTCAGCTTCTCGCATCGGCCTTTCAGAGAGCACTATCCCTCGGGTTGTGTAGATATGATAAGACACTAAAATTCTATGTTCGTCGCTTTTTTTATCTCACCCGCATTTCTGCCAAAGACCCCTTTGAGGCCATCAGGAACTTCGTAGTCCATCTTGTCGGACGGTTTTAATCCTTTGTCTTTACGGAGGTCTTGGATCATGCGTATCGCGTCTCTAATTTTTCCCTCTTCAATAAGTTCTTCTGTGAGATTAGTATCAAGTTTCACCTCCTCGTTTAGATTCGTGTCAACTACAACTTTTTTAACATTTATTTCATCAGCTATGAGAATCAGAAATTCTCCTCCTAATTTCTTGTTTCTTATTCTTAATTCGTTTAGAGGCTGCCTGACTTTAATATTAGCTCTCGAGCGAGCTTCCAGGGCGAGAGAAACTATGCGTCGTGTCTCTTTCATATCTTCGATGATATCTCTATCACTAGATTTCAAAGCAAAGAAAGAAAGGAGGGAGAAAGGTCGCTTGACGGTCGGCCAATCTTCAAGATGCACGCTTTCTCTATCGCCAGATTTCCTGATTTTTTGATAAATATCTTCAGCGATAAACGGCATGATTGGAGCCATAAGCTTTGAGAGTTCGAGAAGCACATATCTAGTTGTGACAATGGCAAAAGCTTTGTCTTCCTGATCATCACCTTTAAATCTGTCTCGCGAGCGCCTGATATACCAAGTGGAGAAATCCGAGATAAATTCTTTCATTGGTCTGGTAGCTCGCACTGTGTCAAAAGCATTCATACCTAGAGTCACAATCTTGGTTAATTCATCGAGTCTTGAGAGAATCCATCTATCTAGGACGCATGTGCTCGCGTGAGGCACATTAGAGTACTCGCCATCGGCATAGATTTCATAGAATTTAAACGAGTTCCAAATGATATTTAACACCTGATTGTGAACCTGCCTAACCTCGTCATTAATAAAACGGATATCTTCAGCCTGCATAACGACTGAGGACATGAGATGGTAACGAAGGGCATCAGCACTAAAGAGGTCGAGGTTCGTCATGGGGTCGGTATAATTAC
>CAZYLR010000012.1:0-10811 GCA_964648835.1 uncultured Candidatus Saccharibacteria bacterium
CGCTTCTCTATTGTGCTGGTCAACTCAAGCATCCTGTCCGCCAAAGTAGACTTGCCATGATCGACATGACTAATTATGCAAAAATTTCTTATATTAAGCATAAATTTTACTTCTTTTATTTATGTTTAATAAAGATTCTTTTGCTTGTAACAGTCTATTCTGATGCCTTAATAAGGGCATGATCTTAACCAGGAAGATTTGTAATGCATTCATATCATTTATATTCAGTCTCCACAAATCTTTTGGAAATGGATTTTGAGTGGGAACTTTTTCCCCTTTCTTATATATAATTCTTAATTTATTATGTATTCCTTTGTGCTTAAGGAACCAAGATATCCATTTAAGTATAGATGCGTCATAAGAATCAATTTTAAACCTCGCTCTTTTTTGGTTTAGTATAAAATTACCCTCTGCGTCTGTATATCCGGCAATAAAATTAAAAATGACTTTATCATCTGTATTTTTTATCCATCCCCACGAAGAAGTGTCTTTTTTAATTAAGAAAGAAAAAGACTTATTCATAAAACAGTTAACATGAAAGTGACCTTTATTAAACGATACCGTCACTCGACCAAATTTATCAAATAAAGACTTTATTACATCTACTTGTTGTTCCTGTGTAGTATGACAACGAACAACAATAGTGTAGGAATCAGGGCTTTTTTTATATACATTCAAGTCTCCTATTCTAAACCCTATCATGTAAGCTTTTTCAGAAAATGTGCCGTTAAAATCTTTTTTGTCATAAGTCATTCTGGCATAAGCTGGATCCTTAAATAAGATATTATGTTCTTTTAATCTGTTTCTTATGGTCTTAAAACTGCATCCGATTTTTTCTCCAATTTGAAATGGTGTGAGATTATCCTGAATATATAATTTTTGAAGTAACTCTTTTGAAACCAATATTTTTGGTACACCCATGCATAGATATTATCATGATACTATGCTATGAGCAATCATAGAAAAATTCCGAATATTTTGCATAAAGTTCTAAATCCTAAGCACTAAATTCTAAATAAGTACCAAATTCGAATTTTGAAAATTATGATTTATTTAGGATTTAGAAATTAGATATTAGGATTTCACCTTACACTATCTCCGGGTCAGTAGCAATTACTTTCGCCTTCCAGAACTTGCCATGAACTACGCCCCAGATTATGGAGAGTTCCCTGCTCTTGAGGAGAAATAAGATAACAATGCCTGCCAAGATAGCCACGAGTCCCGCACCAAAACCTTGTAAGAAAATACCGACGAGAGAAGTTGTGTCGAGTAAGGGGGCAAAGAGACTTAGTCCAATATAGGCAGTTGCACCCATGATGACAGCGGTCCCTAAGCCATCAAAAAATGTTCTAACAACCCCGCGCGAGAAACCTCGAAATTCCCTCTCAAATGCGGCCCAGTAGATTAAACCATTGATGATCGTGGCAATAGAAAAGCCTAAGGGCAGCATCAAAACGGCTGAGCTGGATAAATCTTCCACCTTAAGAAGTGCGCTCATGAAGTAGCGGAACCCTTCGGAAAGGTAGAAAATTTTAACCAATCCCCAAGTACCTACCACCATGATAGTGGTCGAGACAAGATTGATGAAGAAAGGTTTCCTAGTAAAGCCGGCGGAATAAAACCCTCTCATAAATAAGAGCACGAGGCATTGAAACATTGACGAGAGAACAAAGAGCGCTAGGCTCGCTGCGGTTAGGCGGGTATCATCCCAATCAAAGAGTCCGGAACCAAGGATGACTCTGACAATTTGCGCGCGCAGGACAATAAAAAGCGTTGTCGTGGGTAGTGACCAGAAGATGATGAACCTCGCAGCAGTCGCCATCTGCTGTCTAAAAGCTTCTAGATTATTCTCTCTAAAACGCCTGGAAAGGGTCGGGAAAGCAGCCAGAGAATATGAGATGCCGATGATGGAGAGCGGCACGGACTGGAGATTAAAGGAAAACAAGAGGACGGAGATAGAACCAGATGCCATCAAGGATGCCAAAGAAACCAGGAAAATCATGGCAATAGAGCTCATGGATAAGGTTAGTGTTCGAGGCAGAGAAACCTTCATCACCCCGACAATGAGAGCGAGATTAAATTTAGGAGAAAAACGCGGGAAAAGGCCCGCCTTCAGCACAAACGGCACTTGCACTAGAACATGTAAACTTGCCCCTATAACGACACCGACAGCGACACCCATAATGCCCAAGCGTGTAGCAAGGAAAATTATGCCGACAATAATACCGGCATTATATAAAAGCGGGGCTAGAGCATAGATAGTGAAGCGATTGTAAGCTTGAGTCAGAGAACCGAATAAATTCGAGAATCCCAAAAGTATGGGGGAGAGTAAAAGAATCCGGGAAATAAAAACGACTTCGGCGAGCGCCGAGGGCGAGAAACCTTTGAACAGAATGCTCGAAATAGTAGGCATGAGAAAGAACGCCACAGTAGAGACGACGATAATCAAGACCGAAAAGAAAGAGAAAATGCTGCTGACAAAATCCCGAAGCGCCTCCAAACCATTAGTTTCCTTCTCGATAATAAATGGTATCAAGACTGAGAGGGAGACGACCGAGGCCACCGTGACAAAGAGAAAATCCGGAATGCGGAAAGCGGCGTAGTAGATATCGAGTTCTGTTGAGGCGCCAAAGATATGTGCGAGAAGCCTGTCCCGCAAGAAGGCCAGGACTTGAGACAAGAAAGCAAACAGTCCCAACAAGAGAGCCGCTTGATTGAGAGTGTCTGTTTCCTTATAGAGGAAGCCGAAAATCTTACGAACCATTTAGTTCTCTGAGAACTGCTTTTACCTCTTCGCTGTCAGGATTACTGATAAGAAGTTCTTCAAACTGTCCCCGAGCCTCGTCCAACCGCCCGAGTTGAGCAAGAACTATGCCGAGATAATACTTGGCATTGGCATAATCAGGCGTAGA
This sequence comes from uncultured Candidatus Saccharibacteria bacterium, assembly GCA_964648835.1. Taxonomy (GTDB): domain Bacteria; phylum Patescibacteriota; class Minisyncoccia; order Phycocordibacterales; family Zambryskibacteraceae; genus UBA5004. Next base: position 2,913 of record CAZYLR010000012.1, read on the forward strand.
GAGAAGTGCTGAGTTAAAGGCCTCCACCGCGCCGAGATAATCTTTACTAGAATATTTCAGTAAGCCCAATTCAAGGTAGATGCCGGAGTTATTGGGCATCAAGAGAACCAGCCGCTCGGTGGATCTAATGGCACCCGCCGTGTTCCCTTCCAGAATTTCCAGTTGAGCAAGCATCAGATAAGCATCGGCATAATTCTCCTTGAGAGCGACGGAGGTTCTGATGAATGAACGCGCGGCTTCCTTATTGCCACGATTAAGTTCAAGTCTGGCTAGCAAAAGTGGTGTTTCCGGATTCAGAGGATTTCTCTTGCTTGCCTCGGAGTAAGCGAACTGGGCATTTTCGTAAGCTCCCTCCACAGAGAGTGGCGATGGCACAAGAGCGCTGTAAATCATTCCAAGAGAAACCCAGTTATCGTAGCTTGCCGGATTTACACTGACAGCAATTCTCGCCGCTTCAATACTTTTCCTCAGAGACTCTTCGAAAATGGCCCGATTTTCTTCCGGGGCGCCTATGGTGGCAGATGCAGCTACTTGAGCCTTGGCAAAGTTAACGCGCGAGAGCGCCACATAGTGTCTGTCTTCAGGAGCAAATTTCACCGCCTTGTTAAGTTCTCCTTCCACCTCGGCAAGAGAGACACCGACAGTATTAGAAAGGTCAACAGCTTTCTTAAAATAGAAAGCCGAGACCGTCTTATTAAACCCCGCCCAGCCAAGGAAAACAGCTCCGAGCGCGACCGCCACTATGAGGATAGTCGAGATTAAGCGACTTTGTGGAGATTCTTTTAAGTTAAAGAGTCGATAAGAAACAATGCCAGGCTCCCGACATAGAGAGACAAAGAGCCCGGAAAAAATAAAGGCAAATATAAGCATAGTTGCCGATGGGGCATAGAGGAAGCTTGCGGTCCAAAGGAAAAAAGTGATTAAGAAAGCGGCAACGAGCGTAAAGCGTTCGGCTCTCGATTCTGAAACGCGGTTTAAGACCTTAACCCCCAAGAGAACAAGAAAGACGAAAAAAATTAACCACAAAGCTGTGCCAAGCATGCCAGTAGAAGCTACCTGCGTTGGTATAAAACCTACGCCAAATGGAAAGGCTACAGCCCAGAAGGGAGTGACGTTTACATCGGCTGGCTTGTAGATGAGCCAGTCACGCCCGAAAGTATTGGGACCCGAACCGAGTAGTCCTCCTTGGGAAAGTACCGCTTTCGAGATACCTAAAGTGGCAGAAAATGAAGGGCGGACATCGATATTCTCGATCTTGAAGGCGCCCGAGACCGCATCACCGAGCGTGCCTTGAGTCCCGGGGATAGTCGGATTTACGAGAAAGACGAGAGAAATTATACCGAGAGCAATCGGCAGAAGGGTTGGTCCGGAAAATTTCCCTCTTTTTACCGTTTCCCCTATTTCTCCCGTTTCTCCCGTTATATGCAGAAAATGTTTTTCTATTTTCGAGAAATAGAAGAAAAGAAAGATGGAAGCTCCCAAAGTCAGGACAAAGGCGGTGTAGAAATTGATGATAACAAGTAGCGCCGTCGAAAGCGCGAAGATGCTATAGACGAGAACCCGGACGGAGAGCTTCATCGGAATCATACCGAGTGAGAGAGCCGCGAAAACCGACAAGAGTCCGAAGGAAACGGCCAAGTCGGTCCAGTTACCTAGGGGATTGCCCATGTTGCCGAAGAAGTTTCCCCAAACCAAGATATCACCACCAAAGAGAACCTTGATGGTCACAAAGAGAGCTACAACCGAAATAGAGATGAAAAAAGCCACCAGAGCTTGGAGAGGACGCGTAGTATCGGAAAAAATTGTGGCTGTAAGTATTAAGATGAGAGAGCCGAGAAGCATAAAGCCGAAGGTTCCGACCTCGAAGTTGTAGCCAAGAAGCGAGAGAGATGATGGCGTCGCTAAAAATGCGGAGAGCAAATAAACCAGAGGTAGAAGAGCGACTGTAAAAATAAACGGATGCCAAGGGAAATTCAGTCTCCCTTCTCGCCAAACCTCGAAGAGGAAAACTAGGACTGCAGTAATGATGCCGAGTGAGAAGAGAGTTGACTTGGCAACAGCCAGGTTGAGGGCCCCGCCGGGAATGAAGAAAAGGGGCAAAAGAAAGAGTAATGAGAGAGTAATGAGAAAACTGATTTTGCGATTTTGTAGCATGGGAATATTGATAAATTAAACTTGTTAATATCTCTATTTTAGCATATAATCGGGAAGGTGTCGGATAGTTGCTCCAACGCAAGTTGGGGAGGAAAGTCCGAACATTCAATTCTCTGTGTATGCATATGCGTGCAGAGAATAAAGGTAGTGGGTAATACCCATCGGGAGTAATCCTAGAGGTGCGAGCAGAAACGACCCGGTTAAGTCCGGCTGAAACGGCAAAATCCTTACCTGAATGCAAGGCCGTGTCCCGCGGAGCTTTATGTGAAGTGGGAAGTGCCGCTTGATCCCGACGGTAACGTCGGGACTAGATAAATAACTATCGTTAGTCGCCTATGCCAAAGCTAGGGCGTACTGATACAGAATTCGGCTTATAGACATCCAAAACTACTCCGTCTTTGACGGAGTAGTTTTGTGCTAAGTAGTGCCAGACCCTAATTTTTGCTTATTCTATAATAATCTCGGGGCCAAGCTCTGTTCTAGCAAGAACTTCTAGCAAGAACGGTTCTTGCTAAAGTTCGCTAAGTCTTATATTTCAATAAAATAATTCTCTATAAAATCTTGGAATGATTGGGAATTTTGAAAATAATCTGGAAAGTTTTTTGGGTTGATTATATTCTTCTCTATCCTATCTTCGCCGATATAATCAAGATAACTAGAATATTGATATGATTCAAGAAATTTTTTCATATTTATATTAACTGAAGACTTATTAATTTTATCTTTCCACTCGGGAAATTCTATCTCCAGAGGATTAATGTGAATATATCCAAATAATTGCCTCATATAATTATCGTCGACTCCAATCAATTTCGATTTAAATAACCCACCAAAAAGGGCCCCTTTTCTTTGATATTTGATGTTAAAAAACATCGAGTATCCTACACCTAACTTTCTCATAAATTTAGTAACTCCACCATCAACTTCTTGCCTGATTAGCAGGTGGAAATGATTTGTCATCAGACACCAAGCGCCAATTGAAACAAGAGGTTCGTCTTTATCCAACACTAAAACCTCACTAAATGTTTTATATTGCTTATTTAAGATATTATCAAGTCGAAAAGAATCATCCGAGTTCGCAAGATATAAAAGCATTATAAACCGCTCATAATCTTTCTTTGATTTAAAGATTATTCGTTTATCTATGCCACGATTATAAATGTGATAATACTCACCAGTAATAAACGGGTCCTTGCGCAACATTCTTAGAGTATACTCAAAGTCACAACTTCTAGCAAGAACCGTTCTTGCTAGAGTCGGCTAGCGGCCCATGTTGTAAAGGCGTTTGATTTCATCCGCCGACAGCGCGCGGTTGTAGACGCGGACTTCGTCAATTTTGGCATTCGCCAAATCTACGAGCGTACACGCATTGGGTTTTTGAACTCCGATAGTACTGTTGTCTCCCACCCTGAGTGTACTACCAGTATTTGTCGTCTGTCTCGAAACTCCATCCGTATACAAAGTAATAGTTTGCGCCGAATTATCATATACGCCGACGAGATGTACCCATGTCCCCGTGGTCGGGGTCGGGGATGTACCCAAGGCACTATAGCTAACCGCTCCACCACTTGTTGTTACTACTGCAGCAGCCCAAGTTGATGGCGTACCGTAATAAACTACCATCCCCCACCCAGCACCAACACCACAATCACTATTTTTCTCAAAAAATACGTCATAGTTTCCTGGCGCTCCAATATCATTAAGGTTGGCCCATAACGAAATAGTATGCGAACCAGTCCCGTTCAAAGATGCCGGGGAACCCAAATCCACATAATCATTCACCCCATCAAAATTAAGCGCTTGGCCGATTTTGCCTTCGGTGCGGACGGGGCCACCGGTGAGAGTGCCTTTGTTATTTTGGCCTGATTTGTCGAAGGCAGTATCGACGGCCATGTCGGGACCGTCGAAGGTCCAGTAGCCCATGAGACCGTCGGTTAGAGTATCTTTTCGCGGGACATTGATTTTGGTCGTGGCTCCCATTTTATAGAGCCGCTTGATTTCGTCAGTGGAGAGCGCGCGGTTGTAGACGCGGACTTCGTCAAGGGAGCCGTCAAATTCGCGGGTATTTCCAGAGTTATTTCCGATGACGAAAGAATTAGAACCAGTCGTTGGTAAACTGCCCATAATAAAGCCGTTGGTAGTGGTCGCTTTAGCGCCATCCACGTAGGGAATACAGTTCTTGGAAGAATCGAGTGTTACAGCAACCTGTTGCCATCTATTAAGAACAATGCTGTTGCTACTAGCAAAGCAATTAAGGTTCCCGCCGGATGCATTTATAAATAGGGCAAACGTATCATTAGGCACACCAGCTGTATTAGGGTCATATAACGAAAGAGAATATCCACTTATAAAATCGTTTTCTTTATCCACGATCCTTCCTCGGAAAGAACTGGCAGAACTGCCGAACGTCCTTGGATAAATCCACGCACTAATAGTCAAAGCCCCCGTGATATTCAAAGACGCCGGAGTGCCTACGCTCACAAGGTCATCATTTGCGTCAAAATTTAATCCCTGGCCAACTTTACCGATTTGGCGGGTGGGACCACCGGTGAGAGTGCCCTTGTTGTTCTGACCTGATTTGTCAAAGGCGGTATCAACGGCCATGTCGGGACCGTCGAAAGTCCAGTAGCCCATGAGACCCTCTTTCAGAGTGTCTTTGCGCGGGACATTGATTTTAGTTGTTGCTCCAATTTTGTATAACCGTTTTATTTCGTCAGTGGAAAGCGCGCGGTTGTACACGCGGACTTCGTCGATGAGGCCGTTGAAAGTTAAAGTGTGAGATCCAGTTGTCCCAATATAAACATTCTGACTCGCATCAGAGTTTTTGGTATCTACGCCATTAGTTGTTGTCTGATAGCTGGTCTCCACTCCGTTTACGTAGATATGCACATTGGTGGCAATCTCCGAACCATCCCATGTTACTACAACATATTGCCATGTATTGAGTACATAACTATTATTGCTTGTCTTACGAGCGAGAATGGTCGTGGAAAAATCCTTAGCAAAAACCAAAGTCGTGCCATTTAGGTTAAAACTCCAAAATCCAGCATTATTAACATTGTTATCTTTTGAAACAATTCTTCCTAGATTACCCTCCCCTTGACTCTTTGGATAAATCCAGGCAGTAATCGTCATTGGGCCAAGATCGTCTAAAGAGCTACCGGAACCCACATTCACATCATCATCACTTCCGTCAAAATTGAGGGCCTGGCCGATTTTGCCTTCGGTGCGCGTCGGGCCATTGGTGAGAGTACCGTTATTCCCCTGTCCCGAACGATCGAAGGCAGTGTCCACTGCCATGTCGGGACCGTCGAAGGTCCAAGAGCCGACTAAGCCATTGGTTAAACCTATATACAATGGTCTTTGGATTATAAAACCAGCTTCCACAGTTTTCGGCAACCATAAGGCGAGCAGCAAAATTGCAAAGCCGAAAACCGTAATTTTCAATTTCCAATTTTCAATTTTCATTGAATTTTTAAGCATAATAATTTTCAAACTCTGTTTCGCGCCGACGAAGCGATTTTTTGGAATATCAGGGTCAATTCTTGGCATTCTTGCCATAATTTTCTAATTTTATCTTTTGCATCCGGTACGCAACCGGCCAGCATACGCAACCAGTGTTTTGTTTCTTGCGCTTCCTTCTTACAAATAAAAATTTTGTTGATAAAATCCTTTCTGGAGCTTGCGCCGTTTGCTTCCATGTAGTTCGCACCGATGCTTGTAGCAGATCTGATTAACTGACTGATGATTGGTTTGGTAATTGTGTCTTGTTTAATACCCCTGCAAAGCAGAATAATCCCCTCGCCAAACTTTGCGGTTCGTTCCTCCAGGTCGTATTTATTGTTTGATAATTGTGTCATTGTAAATTGATTGAAAATTGAGAATTGTAAATTGAAAATTTTACTCAAACCTCCACGTCTCCATCATCTTCGCCAAGGTCTCGTCCATTTCCGCCGACGCCGTCACCTGATACAAATATGCCCCTTGGACCCCTCGACTTCGCTCGGGGTAAATAAACCACACTTCTCTGGTCCTGCCCGCGGAGCCGCCTTCCGACCAGAACAAAAGCGCAGGAACTTGAGCAGAGCCGATGAGCACATTCTGGGGCTCATCTATCACCATCTCGGGCACGTCTCTTTGTATCCGCTCGACTGTTAAGGGTCCGGACTCATCAAACGCGCGAATGACAATTTGCACTTCTTTCTCTGGCTCCTTACCTTTCAGCAAAACGATTTCGGCCTCGCCATCGGCAAAAGTGGAGAGCGTCAAATCTTTCGGGTAAGCGAAGGCGAAGGGCAATTCGGGATGCGCGTAGCCCTCCCAGTCGGAAAGTGTTTCGCTGTCGCTAAGCAAGAACGGTTCTTGCTCATCATGCTCATCAGAAGAACTTTTTCGTAAAGTCGGCCAGAGGGCAACAAGGCCCGCCAAAATGCCGAGAACGACAAAGATTGTGATGATGCGTTTTCGTTTATTATTGTTGAGCATAAGTTTCTAATTATCCACACTCTTATTGACTTCTATATTGTGGTTTGGTACCATGGTCGTGTATCTCTAGGGAAAAGCACTGCTTAAGGTTCTGTCCTTAAGCGGTGTTTTTCTTTTTTGTACTCTAATTTATCACGCAATTCATTCATAAACCATATCTTTTCTTTCACGGTCTGTTTGAGTAAATTGGAACAATTTTCAATATCTGGACTTAATACTACTTCTAACTTGTTGCTCTCATACAGATACTGTACGAGTGAGTAAAAATCTCCATCGCTCGAGACAATAACCGCTTTGTCGTACTCATTTAATTCAAGCACTACTCGAAGAACAAGGTCTGCGTCAATATTTCCTTTAATTTTTCCATTAGCATCTGGTATCGTAGGCTTGAACTTCAGAATAAATCCTGCTTCTTGTAGATTGTCATAAAGCGACTGATTTAATGCGACAAAACCGATAAACAGATGCGCCTTCGTAACACCATATTTTTCTGCCAAATAAATTCTAAATTTTCTGTAATCTAATTTCCAACCGAGCTTTTGTATCCCAAGATTCAAGTTCTGACTATCTATAAATGCGTAGTTGTTTGCGACTTTTTTCATATACTCTTTACCTCCCCATATTATAGAGCTGATAAATCTCGGCCGTCGACAGAGCTCTGTTGTACACGCGGACTTCGTCGATGAGGCCGTTATATTGTATTCCATCCCCCCTCTTACCAATTTTTACTGTTTGAGTTCCGTTTCTCATCCCTGTAAAACTGTTAGCAATAGACGATCCTGTGTGGTCAACTCCGTTTATATAAACCTTTTTCGTTGGTGTGCTTGTGTTTGCACTAGAAAATTCTACTACTATATGTTTCCAACTCCCCCCATTAATCGGAATATTACCAAAAATTGATGAATTAGTGCTACAATCAGTAGCGCTACACAAGACCGCTTCAATCGTATTACCGTCTGCTGCTGTTGACGTCAGAATAAACCACTGATGATCGCCTGTATTTGATTTAGTAACCAATCCTTTTCTTTGATCGACTTGGGAAGTATTCATCCAAAAGGCAGCTGAAAAACTACCACCTGAAAAATCAAAATTAGATTCATTCACGACATCCACATAATCATTCACCCCGTTAAAATTGAGGGCTTGGCCGATTTTGCCGATTACCTTTTTTGGGCCGTTGGTGAGGGTGCCGTTGTTACCGTTCCCCGACACATCAGTAGCGGTGGCGTTTGTCATATCCGGGCCGTTGAAGCTCCACAT
>CAZYLR010000013.1:0-10137 GCA_964648835.1 uncultured Candidatus Saccharibacteria bacterium
AGGTGTCTCGGAAATAGGAACCACAACACAACCGCATGCGTAAAATTTATACCATCATACTAATATCGCTTTTTATTCTTCTCGCATCTTCGCGTGGACTTGTTTTTCAGTATCACGGAAGTGCCCTGTTTGACATTATCCATGTCTATGCCGAAGGTGATGGTGGCGGCGATGGCGGCGACGGCGGGGGTGATGGTGGCGGCGACGGCGGAGGTGATGGTGGTGGCGACGGCGGAGGTGATGGTGGTGGCGGCGACGGCGGCGGTGGTGATGGGGTACCCCTGCCTCCTATAGTGATATGTGTAGGTGATACACCAACCGTCACTTTTAACTACGATTTTACTGGTCGGGGTGGTTATAAGGTTAGTATTAATATCAATGATGTTTTCGCGCCTATAGCCGACGGTCTGCCCGTGCCATCCGGAAGCTTTGTTTGGAACGGGGCGGCAAATAGTACTTTTTACAATTACACAGTTAGAGACTGGTCATGTTCGGCTATGGAATTTGGATGTGTACCAGACGGCGGTCTTGCTCATTCGTATACAGGCTCTTTCACTACCCCGAATTGCGCTCCACCGCCTCCTCCTTCCTGTTCCGCCTCTCCGAACCCGGTGGATATCAATCAATCTACAACTGTTACCGCATCAGGCGGCAATGGGGCATATGTCTTTGGGGCAGCGCCAGCTGGATGCACCGTAACTTCTGCCACAGCCAATAGTGTTACTGGAAGCTGTTCAACCTCTGGTGACAAAATCATTACTGTCACAAGCGCTGGTCAAACCGGGCAATGTAGTTTGTCGGTGAATGCTGCGCCTTTGCCAGCCACCATCAGGGTGAACAAGATCGTCACGAACGACGATGGCGGCACCAAAGTGATCGCCAACTTCCCGCTCTTCGTCAACACCACCTCTGTGACAAGCGGAGCGGTTAACACTTTCAGTCCTGGCACATACACTGTCTCGGAAACTAATCAGCCAGGCTACGTTGCTACTTTTTCAGGTGATTGCAATGCCAGTGGCCAGGTGACGATTGCAGCCGGCCAGAACAAAATCTGTACTCTTACCAATAATGATACTGCGCCGGTGGCAGTACCAGCCACCATCAGGGTGAACAAGATCGTCACGAACGACGATGGCGGCACCAAAGTGATCGCCAACTTCCCGCTCTTCGTCAACACCACCTCTGTGACAAGCGGAGCGGTTAACACTTTCAGTCCTGGCACATACACTGTCTCGGAAACTAATCAGCCAGGCTACGTTGCTACTTTTTCAGGTGATTGCAATGCCAGTGGCCAGGTGACGATTGCAGCCGGCCAGAACAAAATCTGTACTCTTACCAATAATGATACTGCGCCGGTGGCAATATGTCCTTTTCCGCAAATTACCAGTGGACTTTCATCAACCATTATCATTAATCAGCCATTTTCATACACCCTCACGGCTACTACTACTGGCGCTAACGCCACAACAACGACATTTAGTGTAGCTACTTCAAGTCTCCCCCAAGGTTTATCTTTCTCCACTACCACTGGAATAATTTCTGGGATTCCGACGCAAACTGGTACTTTTAATATAGTTATATCGGGAAGTAATGATTGTGGAACGGATTCTAAAGTTCTAATTATTGTGGTGAACCCAGTCTCTCCAGGACCGTCTTGTTCTTTGCCGGAAATTACTAGCGGGTTGTCCGCAACGGTTACGGCTAATCAGCCCTTCTCGTACACTTTAACAGCCACTACAACGGGCGTTGTTTCTACCACCACAAGCTTTACAGTAGCCACTTCAAGCTTACCAGACGGACTTAGTTACTCGACATCTACAGCTACTATCTCGGGTACTCCTACAGAAACGGGCACATTCAACATCGCGATATCCGCTAAAAACGATTGTGGTACTGATAGTGAAACTCTGGTTATTACCGTTACTTCCAGCGGTGGCGGAGGAGGAGGTGGTGGAGGGGGCGGTGGAGGCGGAGGAGGAGGAAGTGGTGGAGGCTCAAGCGCTCCGCTACCAACGACGTCTACCGAATGTTTCTATCTGCGTGACTATATGCGGAGAGATTTCGATAATGACCCGATAGAGGTTTTAAAGCTCCAGGCATTTCTAATAAATTTTGAAGGACATAAAAATGTTTCTCTAACTGGTGTCTTTGACCAAGCCACATTTGACGCTGTGTCCGTCTTTCAAATGAAATACTTCGACGATATTCTGGAGCCGTGGGGCCATACTGGTCCTACCGGATACGTCTACATCCTGACTCTTAAGAAGATAAATGAGATATATTGCCAGCGTATATATCCTCTCAATCAGGCTCAAATTAACGAAATAGTCGCTTTCAGAGCACTCCTTGAGAGCTTGAGAGCACAAGGGATCGATGTGGAGCTCCCGCCTTCAGAGCTAGAAGTGGAAGAGGTGGGTACTTCGACTCCACCCATAATAGTGCCCATAGTCGGCGAGGCTGGACCTCCTCAAGGACAAAATCTTCGTAATCTAGCGGCCGTGATATTCGCGCAACCGGATACCCTGGGGGATATAATGAAATGTCTTTATGGGCTCCTGCTGATACTAATTGTCCTTTATATCATAGGAAATGTCCTAAAGGATGTCCTTTATAAAGATGTTCCTGAGAACAGTCGAAAAAGATTTCTAACCAAATGGTTTGCTATAAATCTTGGTATAGTTGCCGCTACCATATTAGCCTATATATTTGGCTGGTGGTGTCTTGTCCTGCCGCTTATTATAGCTCTCACTATTTGTCTAGTTTGGATGTTATTGTATCCTGAACACAATTCTATAAAAGCTTACGCCAAATCATGGTACTTGGTTGGTTCTCTAAGGGCAAAGTCACTACTGAAAAAGGAAAAGGAGACCCCCAAGGATGTGATAATTATTGGGCCGAAGAAATAGTTCGACTCCGCTCACTATCAATAGATAAGTTACCCTCTGCTCTTATCGTAATCTGATTTCTGGAAATTTCGGGTTCTCTAGATAATTTTATAAATGCTGCAATGCCAATCATTATGGCATTGTCCGTGGTCAGTAACCTAGCTGGAATCCTTAGGGTGATACCGGTAAATTCGTCTACAAGCTTATTGAGTTCAGAAGAGAGATGGAGATTTGCTGAAACACCACCGGCAACAATAAGAGTTTTTATCTTGTCTCCCAGTAGAAGTAAGGCTCTATGGGTCTTCTCCACTAGCACCTCAACTGCCGCATCCTCAAATGCTCTGGCCATATCTTCTTTGAATTCGTTATCCAACCCATTCTCCAATTTGAGCCTATAGAGCACTGCAGTCTTGAGGCCTGAAAAAGAAAAGTCGAGATTCTTCGAGTGAATCATCGGTCTCGGGAGTTTAATCCTGTCTTCAGTGGATCTTTTTCTTGAATTCTCGGCTAGCCGAGATATTTGAGGTCCGCCAGGGTAGGGAAGTCCGAGCATACGCGCTGCCTTATCAAATGCTTCACCGACGGCATCATCGCGCGTCTGGCCGATAATTTCGTAATTGCCAAAATCCTTCACATGCACCAACTCGGTATGCCCTCCCGACACCAAGAGCGCGAGGGCAGGCAGTTCTAATTTTGGAAATTGAGAATTGGAAATTGAAAATTTGTCCTGGTACAGGACAGAGTATATGTGCCCCTCCATATGATTAACGGGCACGACTGGCTTATTCCAACGTTCGCCCAGATTCTTAGCAAAAGTGATACCAGTCCAGAGTGCGGGCTCTAATCCTGGCCCGGCTGTGACAGCAATGTAGTCTACTTGCCCTGAGCTTGCTTGCGGTGAGTTTGTCGAATCCGTCGAAGGGTGGCCTGCTTCTTTTAAAGTTTCGGCAAGCAAAATAGGCAAGTTCTTCTCATGTTCTCGTTTTGCCAAATTGGGATAAACACCGCCATACTTTTCGTGGAGTGCTATTTGAGATAAGAGGGTGTTGCCCAGTACCTTAATATCCGGCTTTACTAGCGGCCCATTTATATCAAGCAGTGTCACCGCCGTCTCGTCACAGGAAGTTTCTATAGCCAAAATACGCATTATCAGATATTAGCAGAAAGTAAGTTGAAGTTGCTACTTCGGGGTTTGCTCCAAGACAGGATTTTCAGGTTCTACAGGCCTTATTTTGTCATTATCATTATTGACTGGAATGGCACTTTCGGCTTCCGTGGGGCTTTCTGGAGTCTCAGGTGGCATTGGGACTGACCAGAAGTGCCTGGAAGGAATAGGTGCTTCGAGTGTGGGGCTTTCCGGCAGGTCCTGAGTATGGTCGAAGGATGGAGGACTTACTGGAATAGAGTTTTCTTCGGGAGTTGGGTTTTTGGGCGTGTTTTCGTCGTCGGGCATAGATTATAATCTGTTGGCTAGTATATTTTCTTTCTTTATAAGAACATTACCTCGTGGTGAGTAAAAATTATCTCTAATAAACTCTAGAAACTCTTTAAGCTCTATATGATTAGAAATATAGCGAAATGGTGGACTCATTACGGAAATATGTGGTTTGTGTGGTCTGTCATCTTCGCATTTGTCAAAGTGGAAATAAAAATTTCCTTGATTGTCGCAATTGTTTACATTTCTTTTGCATATCAGATATTCATATTCGGATGAAACAAATCTATAAATATAAGAGACTGGTTCACCATTTTTGTCTATCGTTTGTTGTATAGTGATAAAACCAACTTCATTTTTTAGTTTTAGGCCATTTAATAAATTATTATGGATTTCAACATTTTCATCAGGAATATATACAACTCGTCCATCACCACTTTTCTTACTAGGCGGATAATTCTTATCCCAATTTTCAAAAATATCTTTAAATTCTCTAAATGTTATCTTAATTTTTGCATCTACATTTGACATAACTTATGAATGGATCAATAAGTTTTTATAAACAGAAGCCCAATCATAAAATTCTTGTCTTGGTTCAAGTCCACCACCTATCCAGTTCTTGTAAAATTCCTCACTTGAAAACCCAAATCTTTGTTCATAATTTTTTAATCGTTCAAATAACTTATTATTCGAAATTAAATCTAAATTATTATATAAAGCATTATCAAATTTTACTTGATCGGAGCTACCAAACGATGAATCGGGAATTGATTGCCAATCATTTTGTCCACCATCAAAACTACCAACAATATCCAAGGTTGGTTTTGAATTTATACTTATGTCAGCCCCTTGATTGATACTTTGGATGATGTTTAAATCTTCATTCATAAATATTTAGACTGAAAATATCTTTTCAATATCGCCAGGTAAGCCATTATAAATTTCCTGACATTGTGATTGTAAAGTGGTTAAATCAGGCAACGATTGTCCGGCGTAATGACTATTCAAATTTAGAAAAATAGATTTTGTTGGATTTAAACTCGAATCTATTCTCGGTTCAATTCTTAGTTCACATCTCACGGCACCCTTTTCATACACCACTTTTAATCCCGCACTCTTTAGCATTCCTAGTGAATCAAATTTTTCTTTTTTTATATAATTTTCCTTAATAAAGTCTCCACTGTCTATTGTTCCATTCTCTAAATCAAGGTTCGATAAAATATTAAAACCGTAATCTTTAATTTCGTTGTTATTGATTATATCAACAGATTCTTTAATAAATTTAAAAAAATTCTCAAGAGGTCTCCCTGAATATGGGGTCACTGTATTATTAGCAATAATAATCCTATTCTGATCTTTAAGAATATTAACACTTATTTGATTATTAGGATCAAATAGAATAGTTATTTCTGGAAATTGAGTCATAATTACTTTGCTGTTTTCAAAAATGTCGGATAGTTTGGTTTTTAACTTAGTGGTATCCACATCGTTTATTGGTTTTTTGGGTATTAAAGTAAAATTTACCTGCGTAGTTTGATGATTTATAATTTTTGCCATATTTTTATTTAATCCCTAAAATAAGATAAGTAATAATCGCCACAATTACACCGATAAAAATTTCTCTCAATAATGACTTTTTCGTGGATTTTTTATTTAGAAAATTATCATTTTGTATTTGACTACCGGTAGTTGACATTGCGGTTTGCGAATTAATAGTGACAGGATTTTGAATATTTTGACCTTTTGTAGAAGAAAAATCTTTTAACTCTGTAATTGAGCTATCTTTTTTATTAAATGAATTTTCAATTTTAAAAAGGTTGAATTCCATATTTCTATTTCCACCCTTGTGCTACCACCCGCATCGCGACTTGATCTTGCGGAATTTGAACACCATTTTGTTGTGGAACCATAACTTGCTGACGGCGGAATTCTATTTTTAAGTTAAATGCCTTTGAAAGTGCATTACTTTCCACAAACGCAACTTTATAATCTTTAACATTTTGACTTGCATTAGCTCCCAGTTCATCTTGCGGATTCCAAACAGTTTTTTGAAGTTCCATTTCTGTTGCATATTCTGCGTATAAATCGGACATTAAATTTGAAAGGTCCAAATCTGCCTCTACCACCGACTTTACGCCGAGTTCTTCTTTGGCTTCTTTTCTGCCGATAAAGTAAGTGTGTGAGTAGAGTTTCTCAGTGAAAAATTCAACGATTTTTTCAATTTGATCTTCCTTTATCGGTTCTTTGTGACTTTTGAGAAGTCTTTTTGCTATAAGACGAATAAGATTGTGAGTACGATTCACATTTCCCAAAGCAAGAGGGTGAATTTGCGGATTGGCTTCTACGAATTTATTGAAGATTTTTGTTAAATCTTCATCGCTCTTTATACCGAATTTATTTTTCGCCAAATCAAAATACGCAATAACATCTTCTACTGAAATTGGAATTTTATTTTGCGGATTAGTTGGATCAGATGGATTAAAGATATTTGCCGTTGAAGGGTCAATCGGGGAAATCTCTGAAAGATCCGACATGACTATTTCATCAGCACCTAAAGCAATCATGGTTCCGGCACTGTGCGCTTTGTATGGTACAAGCACAGAAAAAGTGTCGCAATATTCGCGAATCATTGAAACTAAACGCCATGGAACCATGGTATCACCCCCAGCTGTATACAAGAAAAGATCAATTTTACTCACTTTTCCAATTTTGCGAAGCTGTTCGCTGATAATTGGGATAATATCCATAGCCACTCTAGCATTTACGGGCCCCTGTCTGTCACTTGTGATATAGGTGATGACCTTTGAACCTCTTTTCCCTTCAATTTTTTTTATCAAATCCATTTTTGGCATGTCGGCATCTTATCATATTTAATGCTTGTTATCAATAATAATTTTTGAAGTTAAACTATTTTTGAGATAATCAATGTTTTTAAAGTGTGGATAACTAGTTTTGGACTTTCTAGTTTTGTTCTAGTATACTAGAAGTATATAAATTAGAAAATAAGTTATCAATCAACCCATGCTCACAAAAAAGCAAAAAAGAGTCTTAGACTACATAGAATTCTACACTCAAAAGCATGGATTCAGTCCTTCCCATGATGAAATGAGAAAACATCTTAAGCTCTCCTCCGTTTCCACAGTCAATCACTATATGAAAATTCTTCAGGATAAGGACTATATTAGTCGTGAGAAAAATACTGCACGATCTGTTGAAATAGGAAAAAAGAAACACTTAGTAAATATTCCATTCAAAGGTTATATTGCTGCTGGGCAGCCAATAGAGGTAGTTGAAGAATATGAAACGATTGCAGTACCAAGCAGTTTTGTATCTACTGGGAATCTCTTTGCTCTTGGTGTTAAGGGAGACAGCATGATAGATGAAGGTATATTTGACGGCGACACAGTTATAGTCCGAAAGCAAAGTTCTGTTGAGGATGGAGAAACTGCGGTTGCTTTGATAAATAATAATGAAGTAACACTTAAAAAAATTTATAAAGAAAAAAATAGAATTAGACTAGAACCCGCAAATCCAAAACTAAAACCTTTATATGTAAAAGAAGTAATAATTCAGGGAAAAGTCATTTCCACTTTTAGGAATATTGAGGAACAGAATAATAAAGAAGGGAAAACAAAGTTAGATAATATTTATCGATCGGACTGCGTCGAGTTTATGAAATCAATGGATGAAAATTCTGTGGATTTGACTGTGACTTCACCCCCATACGATGAATTGAGAGATTACAAGGGTTACAGTTTTGATTTTGAGAGCATAGCTAAGCAGTTATTTAGGGTTACAAAAAAAGGAGGTGTTGTTGTTTGGGTTGTTGGGGATAAAATTAAAAAAGGAAACAAAACTCTTACAAGCTTTAAACAATCCCTTTTTTTCCAGCAAATTGGTTTTAATGTCCATGATGTAATGATTTACAGGAAAAAGAACACGCCCTTTATGAGGTCAAATGCTTACACTAATTGTTTTGAATTTATGTTTGTTTTTAGTAAAGACTCACCTAAAACATTTATTCCACTAAAGGTCAAAACTGTAAGACAAGGTAAAGAAATGTTGCCATTTAATAAAGGGGCAGATGGAGTTAATAAGAAAATTTTAGGTGAACTAAAGCCTGAAAAAACAATGACTAATATTTGGGAATACGCTGTTGGCTATGGGGGTTCTACAAGTGATAGGTTGGCATTCGAACACCCTGCAATTTTCCCTGAGAGATTAGCAGAAGATCATATTCTTTCATGGACGAAAGTAGGAGACGTCGTGTTTGATCCAATGTGTGGTTCCGGCACAACTTGTAAAATGGCAGCTTTCAATAAGCGACATTATCTTGGGTGTGACATATCTCAAGAATATGTTGAGTTAGCAAAAAAGAGACTAAAAAATGCTCTTCAGTAGTTCTTTTTAAGAAACTTCATCGCACTTTTTAACAATTCTACATCATCTTTGAAACGTCCTAAACCAGTATTGCAACTATCACAAATCCACCCGCCAGGTTTACCAGTTCGGTGATCATGTTCAAGAACAACCTTACTAGTTACACCTGCAATCGTTCTTTTCTTACAAATCGGACATTCAAAAGGTTTATTGTGGGGTTTCTTTTTTAGCCATTTAACTCTATTAATTCGAGACACTCCAATTCCTTCCATTTTTACGCGGCAGTCTTTACAAGACGGACGTCTGACTGACCTGTTATTTTTGGCATTTTGATTTTTAGCAAAATCGGTTGTCTTTTTCAATTTATGACAAACATTGCAAATTTTTCTAGAAAACCCATCACCCGTTTTTCTGACATCTATAATTTCAAAGTCACTTTTATTGAGTTCAACTTGTTTCCAAATACGAATAAAAAATATAGATGTATGATTTTTGTTTTCTGATTTTACGACACCAACATCGCCTTTCTCAACCATGATCTCCTCAGGAGCCACTATGTTATTCTTTGCAAAAACAAATTTCTTTTTTGATTTACTCATGTTACGAAAAAATTTAATGGTTTTTTATAAATTTTTGCCAAAATTGAAAGTTCAGCGACATCAACACGCCTTTCTCCTCTTTCAATTTTGGAGATGTAAGATTGAGGTTTTTTCAGTTTCCTTGAAACTTCAACCTGTGTAAAACCAGTCTCGCCACGGGCTTTTTTAAGCTTTTTTAGAACGTTTCTATATTCATTTGAATAAATTGACTTCGTCATATGTATATACAGTCTATAACCTGTTGCAGGATAACCCAAAATAGGTTACTATAAAAATGCACCGGCCTCGCCCTTTCCGCTCATTCCATTCAAAAAAGTCTCACCGTGTCTCGCCGAAGCTTTAGCGAAGGGGGATCACCGCGAAAAAAAGTATTGTATGCTTCGCATGCAAATCTACATGGTCACAAGTTACTAAATTTTTTATCTCATGAATTCGTAAAAAATGTAAGTACTTGCCGATCCTTACAGGATCTGTACACCTTTCGCATCTGCGATGCTCAAGGTCTTGCGAAGCTCCAAGTATTCGCTTCTCACCCGCCTCGGCTTCCCGCAAGCTTGCGGGATATGCCTGCGGCTTCATAAATCGCTCGCAGGTAAAGCAGTTTACCTGCTTTCTGCGATTTATGACCCCACCGGGAGTCGAACCCGGCTTCCAAGCTTGAAAAGCTTGTGTCCTAACCGATAGACGATGGGGCCTCTTAGAACCAAATTATCTTAGCATTTTTAGCCTAAAATGGTATAGTTTTGCTTTGGAAGAGTGGCTGAGAGGTCGAAGGCACCGGTTTCGAAAACCGGCAGGCTCGCAAGGGTCTCGTGGGTTCAAATCCCACCTCTTCCGC
>CAZYLR010000014.1:0-9627 GCA_964648835.1 uncultured Candidatus Saccharibacteria bacterium
CGAAGGGCATCAGCACTAAAGAGGTCGAGGTTCGTCATGGGGTCGGTATAATTACCCTTTGACTTACTCATCTTGCTACTATCTTCGGCAAGAATAGTACCTGTAGTCACTACGTTTCGGAAACTTACACTATCGAAAAGAAGAGCGGCAACGGCATGCATATAGTAAAACCATGTTCTGGTTTGGGCAATATATTCGGCAATGAAATCAGCCGGGAAATGTTTTTTGAATTCTTTTCCACCCTCAAATGGATAATGATACTCAGCAAATGGCATAGAGCCCGATTCGACCCAGCCATCTATTACTTCTGGAATTCTTTTGAGTGGCTGGCCATCTTCGGAAATCAGTTCTATTTCATCTATGTAGGGGCGATGCAAGTCCAGTTCGAAGTTTTCATCGTGAGGCAAGACTGGCGTATCAAGAGCGATTACTTCCCCATTCTTCATGAATATAGAAAGCGCTTCCGCTCCTTGCTTATCGAGACGTTTAGCTATAGCTACAAGTAGCCACGCGCAGATCTTGTGGGTAATGATAAGAATATTTTTACCTTGGTATGTCTTCTCCAAATCTTGAAGGACTTCTCCAAGTCGGCGCTTAGTCTTGATGAAGTTTTCTCCGCCAGGAACACCTTCGGTAAAGATATCGTGCTTGGAGAAATAGGCTTTGATTTCATCTTCACTCCGACCATCAAATTCCCCGGCATCGAACTCTCTTAGTCGTTCATCAAATTTGACCGACCCAGAGTCCAATTTAAGCACTCCCATCATAAGACCCGCCGTCTCGCGAGCGCGTATAATCGGCGAAGCAATGATCATGTCGATTTTTTCTGACAAAAGTTTGTCAGCGGCTCGCCATATTTGCTCCTTACCAAGAGCAGTTAGATGATGGGGCGCATTGTTGGCGCTTACCACTCGTTTGACATTATTCTCCGCCTCACCATGTCGCATCAGAAAATATCGATTACTACTTTGTCTAGTCATCTTTTTCAGCTCATCAATAGAGCCGATCACGTATATCTTTCCATCTTTATCTTTCCAAATGGGCAAGGGAGAGGCCCAGTAACGATTACGCGAAATTGTCCAATCGGGAGCATTCTCTACGATATTGAGAAATCTTCCATGTTTAAGATGATCCGGTATCCAGTTAATCTTTTCATTAAGCTCGATCATCCGCCTTTTTACTTGCTGAATATTGATAAACCAGGAACTTAGAGCGTTATATAAAAGGGCCGTGTCACAACGATGACAATGCGGATACGAGTGCGTATTCATCTCACGCCTAAAGAGCAATCCCCTTTTCTCTAAATCTTCCTTGATAGCTTTCTCGGCTTTCTTAAAGTATTGTCCCCGAATAAAGTCGGGAGATTGATTATTAAAATTGGCGGAAGAATCAAGAAGCGGTACCATCGGCAAATCAAGTTTCAGTCCAAGATCGTAGTCATTCTCACCATAGATGACAGCCGTATGAACTATCCCTGTGCCTTCATCTGTGGTAACAAAATCTGCGCTAGTTACATACCAGGCCTTTTTGCCAGTATTTTTCACTGAGGGAATTTCATAAAGAGGTTCGTACTCAAGACCGACAAGCTCGACCCCCTTCATTTCTTTGACTACTTCATACTCTTCATTGGCAAAGATGTTTTGCAGACGATCTTTAGCAAGAATGAAGCGGACTAATGCGCCCACTCCCATGTCTTTCTTTTCAATCTCTACGTAATCGATATCTGGATTCACCGCAAGCGCCACATTGCCGGGCAGAGTCCATGGGGTAGTAGTCCAAGCGAGAAACGATCTGTTGTCTTCTCCCTTTACCCGAAATTCCACCGTTACAGATTCTTCCGTAATATCCTTGTAACTGTGATCCATAGCAACCTCTGCTTTGGCCAGAGGAGTCTCGCAATGCGGACAATATAGAAGCACCTTGCGCCCTTCGTAGAGCAGGCCTTTTTCATGGATATTTTTCAGCGCCCACCAAACACTTTCGATATAGGTGTTATCCATCGTTTTGTAGGAATTGTCATAGTCAACAAACCTGCCAATCCGGTTGATAAAGCGTTTCCACTCATCTAGAAATCTGAGAACAGAACTGCGACAGGCTGCATTAAATTTGGCCACGCCCATCTCTTCAATCTCTTTTTTATTCTTGATACCCAACTCTTTCTCCACCATATTTTCGATAGGAAGCCCGTGACAATCCCACCCCCAGCGACGTCGAACACGAAAGCCACGCATAGTCTTGTAGCGAGGAACTACATCTTTGATGATGGAGGAAAGCAAGCTACCGTAGTGAGGAAGACCTGTAGCAAACGGTGGTCCATCATAAAACACGAATTCACCTTTCGGAGAATCTTTTTCAATACTTTTCTCGAATATTTTGTGCTCTTTCCAGAATGAGAGTATACTTTCTTCCCTCTGGGCTCGTTCCGACTTTTCTGCCATATTTTGCTTATCTTATCATGTCCAAGAGATCACTTCACACTAAAATAGACTTGTTCCGATAGCGTATGATATCGGGCTTACCTCCCTTGCGTAGAATCCTTATTAGTTCTGCCAAATCAGTTACGGCATCTTCAACCCTGCTGTTCGTAATCCAGCAATCAAACTCCTTAACTTTATCTAGTTCTTCTCGTGCCGTTTTAAGTCTCGACTGAATCTGCATTTCGTTTTCAGTACCTCTGCCTCTTATCCTTTCTTCAAGACTTGAGAAAGTTGGAGGAAGAATAAATATTAATATAGCAGAAGGAAATTTCTCTTTTATTTGACGCGCGCCCTGACACTCTATCTCTATGAGAATATCCTGACCACTTCTTGTCTCTCGACCGAGCTCACCCGTAGGCGTACCGTAGAAGTTTCCGCTGTATTCTGCCCACTCGATAAAATAATCCTTGTTTCGCAAATCTAAAAACTTTTCTTTAGTTACGAAATGATAATCAATACCATCAACCTCTCCCAATCGAGGCAGGCGTGTGGTAAAAGATACGGGCACGCGAATAGTGGAATCCCTTTTCAGAAGCTCTTTAATTAGAGTAGCCTTTCCAACAGCCGTTGGTCCAGATATTACGAGAAGCATGGGCATATTTTAATGATAAAATTCATATTTATAAACTATATTCTCTCCGGAGTAGGAATACCGAGGATGGTTAGGCCGTTTTTCATTACGATGTTAAATGCTTTTGTAATGGCTAGGCGGTATGGAGATTCCGGAGAGTCATCAATAATTTGCTCATGCGCGTAAAAATTATTGAAGCTCCCCGCAAGCTCCGTGAGATATGTGGTGATGTAGTGCGGTGTGTATTCCCTACCAGCCCGCTCAACCACTTCCGGGAATCGATATAAAAGTCTTTCAACTTCGTGAGTATTTTCTCTCGGAGCGTTAATGTCAATTTTCTGGTCGGCTTTCTCCAAAAGTGAATTGGTACGTGCGTATG
The DNA here is from genome assembly GCA_964648835.1 of uncultured Candidatus Saccharibacteria bacterium. Taxonomy (GTDB): domain Bacteria; phylum Patescibacteriota; class Minisyncoccia; order Phycocordibacterales; family Zambryskibacteraceae; genus UBA5004. Next base: position 3,428 of record CAZYLR010000014.1, read on the forward strand.
CATACTGCAGATAAACTCCGGAATCACCTTCTGTCGAAACAGACTTCTCGATATCAAAAATGATGTCGTTACCAATCGCCTGCCGCAAAATTATATATTTAATAGCTCCGATAGCCACTTTTTCATCACCTTTCACTTTATTTTTCACTTCCTCGATAAGCTGTTCAGCGGTGATAACATTCCCAGTTCTGGAAGACATTTTGCCCGTAGGTAAACGAAGCATGCCGTGAGAGATGTGTTTGGTTTTCTCTGCCAACTCTGGAAACACTTGCTTCATTGCTTCAAGTACTACTTTAAAATATTCGTTGATTTCATTACCAGTAATAACGATTGATTGAGTATACGGATATTTATCCAACTTGATTCGTGCAATACCAAGCTCTTTGGTTTCATATGTAGGAAGCCCTTCGGAATTTATAAACACACGGGTATGTAGATGGGGGTTATATTTCTCTGCGTGAAATACTATCGCTCCGTCACTTTTTTCAAAAACTTTCCCGATATTTTCTTCTACAACTTTCCGGCCAAAGGCACCAGACTCACTTTCAAAAAACATGAAGTCAAACTTGGTACCCAGTTTTTTGTAGATAATATCAAATTCCTCTAAGCTAGCCTTTCTACCAGAATCGTATATCTGATTTATTTTATCGTCGTTTCTTTCGTATATTTTCTTATTTATTTCTTTAATTTCTTCTTTTGCCACCTCATTTTCTTCATAAGCCATAGCGCCAGCAGGATAAGGATTTTTCTCTCCTTTTAACATTCCCCAAACTGCCTTAGCCACATGAATACCAACATCCCCCTGGTAACAAACTCTCTTAACTTCTGCCCCGTTCCATTCAATAACTCTTGAGAGCGATTCTCCTATAACATTCGACATCATGTGTCCAATATGAAATTCTTTGAATGGATTCGGGTCAGTATATTCAATTATGGTTTTTTGTTTTTTTAAGCTTTCATTCTTGCCAAATTCGCTTCCTTTCTTGATAATCTCTTCTAAACTTTCCTTTAAAAAAACTTTAGCCAAATAGAAATTTATAAATCCCGGACCAGCCAATTCCGCCCTCTCCACCCCACTTGGAAGATTAGCTTCCAAGTGGGGTAAAATCTTTTCGGCCTTGCCAGTTTTAATGCCTGCATTGGTCGAGTAATCCCCCATCTTTAAATCCACAGGATGCTCCACAACAAAATCTACACTTCTTAGATTAAGCGACTTAAGAGTTTCTCTTATCAAATCTTGGAGTCTTTCTTTCATTGAAACTATTTCGCTGCCTTGTTATTTTTTACCCATTTGTTGGTCAGAACTTGGTGCCAAGCATTGGGATCAACTTTTTGGATCTCGTCCCACATCCTTTTAGCGGTTTTCGTGTAGAGTTTCTTGGTCCTAATAGTAGATCGATGATCTTTCTGCATGCCAATGGCAGCAGAATCACCAATTCTAGCTAACTCCTTGAGCTCAAGGTCGCAATCCATGTTATCTGCATCTTTGACAATTTTTGCTTCAAGAGACTTTCTATTATTATATTCTTCAAGAAGAACTCGCGCCTCTTTTTCGAGAATAGTATCTTGGAAAACGTGGGTTTCAGCCAATTCTTCATGCCTTGTAACATAATCTCTATGCATAAATGAGATATCGCTGACCCTAGATTCGGCTATGTCGTGAATGAGACACATTTTAATAACCTTAGATACATCGGCTTTCTCGGCAACAGCAATAATCCAGCCAATCATCGCGGTTCGGAAAATATGTTCGGATATATTCTGAACCTTTCCGGTCAAAACCTGTTGCCAAGCCCTTGGTACATTTCGCAGTGACCCAATCTCAAACAAAAAATCTATATCTCGCTTTGCCATGTTATTTCCTCAAAACTGCATCGATCTTTCGAGCAATCGTCTTCATATCTTTCTCCTTCTTGCCTCTGGTAGTTTCCGCTGCTGTCCCGATGCGAATACCTGATGGATCCATTGGGCTTCTTTTCTCTCCCGGAATGGTGTTTTTATTTACGATAATTCCCGCTTTTTCCAATCTGTCGCTTGCTTCTTTGCCGGAGACTCCTTTGCCGTCCATCCATGTGTCAACTAGCGCAAGATGAGTATCGGTACCTCCCGACACGATTCTCCAACCAAGCCGCTTCAATTCATCCGCCAGAGCTTTAGTATTTTTTATGACTTGTTTTGCATACATCTTGAAGGCGGGAGTCGCGGCTTCCTTGAGCGCCACGGAAATTGCGGCAATTTGATTTAAATGCGGGCCACCCTGGAGTCCCGGGAAAATTGCTTTATCTATTTTTTTATATAATTCGCGACTATCTATTCTTGAAAATATTAGAGCGCTTCTTGGCCCACGCAAGGTCTTATGCGTGGTGGTAGTGACGACGTCAGCGTATAGAAACGGGGATGGAAGCGCCCCACCAGCGACCAGTCCCGCCGTGTGCGACATATCGACCATTAGTAAAGTCCTTCGACTTCGCTCAGGATGGACAATGCTGTCCACAATCTTCCTGAATTTTTTGAAATCGACGGCTCTCGGATAGGCGGTAAAACCAGCAACTATGATGCTCGGCTTCTCTTTTTTAGCTAATTTTTTTACTGCTTCGTAATCAATCTGTTCTGTTTTAGAATCCACTCCGTATTGAACCGCTTTCCAAAATTTCCCGGTCGCTGATACTTTATGACCATGTGTCAGATGTCCGCCCTCTGAAAGTGACATGCCCATGATAGTGCCTCCCAGTGGCACCAACGCAAGATAAACAGCGAGGTTCGCTGGGGAACCTGATAACGCTTGCACATTGACATGCCATTTTCTCGGCGAGAGTTTAAAAAGTTTCAACGCGCGAGCTTTGCATAAATTTTCAACTTTGTCGGATATCTCATTGCCACCATAATAACGATGCCCGGGATACCCTTCCGCATATTTATTGGTCAGCTCCGAACCAAGCGCGCCCAGCACATCTTGCGAAACATAATTTTCAGAAGCAATCAAGTTAATAACGCTCCTCTGGCGCTTTTTTTCTTGCTCGATTAATTTTCTAATTTCCCTGTCTTTCATTTATCGTTTTTAGCAAATTTAACTCTATCTTTCTCATCGAATCCTCCAGCAACCGTCATCGGTGCCCTTAATGGCGGGTGAGGATCATATCCTTCGAGAGCCACCATTTCCGGTCTAAAATTTTCCAAATCTGTTATTTTCTCACTTAGCACTAGCCGAGGAAAAGGTTTGGGCTCGCGGGTCAGTTGCTCTTTCACTTGTTCTAAATGATCATGATAGATATGAACATCACCTAGGGTATGAATAAATTCTCCGGGTTCGTAACCGGCGATCTTGGCAATAATCATTGTTAGAGCGGCATAACTGGCGATATTAAATGGCACTCCAAGGAAAGTATCACAACTTCTCTGGTATAGGAGACATGAAAGTTTATTACCGGAAACATTAAAATGAAAAAGGATGTGACATAGCGGGAAAGAAAGAGCTTCCCCGGGTTTCGCCATAGCGTAAAGAAATTGCGGATTCCAAGCTGATAGGACCGCGTGTTTCCTGTCTGGGAAATTTTTTAGAGTATCAATTATCCACGCTAGTTGGTCTATTTTCCCGCCATCACTTGCCGGCCACGCGCGCCATTGCTCTCCATAGATACGGGGCAGTTCGCCATGCTCCTTGGCAAATTCTTCATCAGTTTTGATTTTCTCGACAAAATCTTCTTTGGATAATTCGGGAAATTCTCCTTTCCCCGCCTTATCTTTGTAGATTTTGTACGGATAATCATTCCAAATCGGGACTTTATTATCGACCAAATATTTGATGTTGGTCTGGCCAGACATAAACCAATACAGCTCGTGCATAATACTGTTCCAGGGCACTTTCTTCGTAGTTAAAAGCGGAAAGCCTTTCGAGAGATCGAAGCGCATCTGCCTGCCAAAAACACTCGTCAAACCCATACCAGTATTATGATCGCGTTTCTCGACCCCATTGTCTAGAATGTCCCGTAGTAGCTCTAAATATTGATATTCTGGATGTCTTTTGTCGTTCATATTATTTCTTTTTCTTCACCACCCTCCAGTGCTTATCAATGTATTTATGATTGGGACTCTTATAGTTAATCCCTGGATCGGAAGACATTTGCGAAAATGTGATTTGGCCAATTTCCATGCCGGGAGTAAGTATGATAGGAACTTTATTGAGATTGCACAACTCAAAAGTAATCTGCAGGAAATGCCCGGGATTCACTAACCCGGCGGTATTATGAACCATAAGACCAATACGAGCTAGACTCGACTTGCCATGTAGCTGGATAAGATATTTTTTGGAACCGAAATAATCAACGGAAAGACCGAGAATACTGACGCCCGGATGGAGCACAAATATTTCCCCTTTCTTCAATACCGCTTCTCTGATCTTGGCAAATTTCTTTTTTGTCGGGTCAATACTGTCCGTAGAGTGTGATTCGGTAAGGATAAACTTATTGCTAAGAAGAATATCGTAACTAGCCGGCTGAAGTCGTCTTTTGTCAAAAGGGGAAATTATAATATCCCCCTTCTTTAACGCCTTTGCTATATCGATGTCAGATAAAAACATTGTGGTATAATATCATCATTATGGAACAAAAAACAATTAAAATATCGCGCAAAAAGCTTACTTGGGCTGTTATTATCTTAATAATAGTTGGTCTTTGGTGGGCTTATCAAGAGCCTCGTTACGGGATTTTACCCACCATGATGGAGGGCGGATACGGGGTTTCCGACAGTGTTTCTTCACCAGCCTCTAGCCCCGGCGCACCCATGATGGAAAAAGTGGGCACCATGATCTATCCGGATTATTACCGACAGAATCCTGACATTACTGACACCCGCCAATTTTTGAAAACCAACTATTCCGCCGATATCAAGACCCGTGATGTCAAAGATATGATTCGTGACATTAAAGGTATTGTTCTTAGTACTGAAGGTCGGATAGACAGTATTCAAGAATCAGAAAAATATAGTTATGTTGGCTTCGTCGTGCCTAAAAACCAATTTAATGCTTTTCGCGATGAAATTGAAAGCTTAACCTACAAAAAACTCATCAAAGTTAATGTCTCATCAGAAAATCTTCTAGGTCAAAAACAATCGATCGAAGAGCAAATGCAGAATGCCACTTCCACTTTAGCTAATTTGGAAAAGCAAAAAAGGGCGCTAATGATTAGACACAATCAAACTTTAGCTGGTATGAATGTCGAGCTTGCCGCTCTACAGAGCCAAGTTCCATACCCAACAGAAGAAGTACTCGCCCTCCAACAAAACATTGATAGTGAGAACAGATCTTACAATTCACAAAACCAAAATCTGGCTAATAGTATCAACCAATACAAAGCTCTAATTACCGGAATAGAAAAACAAGACACTCAATTTACCAACAAAATCGAAACCGTTAATGGTTATATTTCAGTTAATTGGATAAGTTACTGGCAAATGGCTAAGACCTTCTCACCAATTCACCCAAGCATTATCTTGATTATTCTCGTAATCGTTCTCTGGAAAGTTCTTAGTCGTTTTAGAGTAGTCCCCAAAATCGAGTTGGTTTGAGACGATAGGTATTCCGGTGTTTTGAATTTATTCTATGTTAAATATTTTTTCTGTCCCATAGTAATCACTCCAATTATTATTATAGAAAGAGAACATCCTCTCAAGTCGGTCTTGTGATAATTCTTCAACTTCAAAATCTTTCATAATTCCAAGTAACTCCTTTTTTACAGTATCGACAAGTGCGTAATTTGTGACCATCTTTTCGAATTCCACAAGATAGCCGTAACCGGCGTTTTTATCAAGACAGATGTTTGTATCACCCAATTTATATTCTTCCCTTTCCCTCGACCATTTGGCTTGATATTTTAGACCGAGGTCGAGGAGAAGTTTGTCTAGCTCGTCTAGCGTCATCTCCATCTCCGACTCAAATTCCATGCGGGAAACACCGTTAGAACTAGTGTCATCTCCTATGGAGGCTTTGACAACTAAGAGAACTTTGCCATCAGTGTCTCGAGTGCGAACTGAGAAGTTACTCCCCTCTTCTAGAATCTTATTAAATTTAACTTTATTTTCTCCAGAGAGATGTGAATTAAATTTTTCTTTAAACTTGTTGACATCGTTGAGGATAAAATAGTGATTAAGCTGTTTGTTGCTGTTCAGAAGCGCACCGCCTTTTTCCCTGATCTTTTCCTTCAATT
>CAZYLR010000015.1:0-8781 GCA_964648835.1 uncultured Candidatus Saccharibacteria bacterium
GGCCATCGGAGCCAAAACCATTATAGGACGTTCGAGTTTTTGCCAGAAATTATTCACTTCTGACTTCATCCTAAATCATTTTCTGTCAATTCGATTTCTGACCCGGAACTTATTTCGCCAGATATCATCTTCTTGGCAATTATCTGCTCCACAGTTTCCTGTATGGCGCGATTCAGCGGGCGAGCGCCAAACTTCGGGTCCATCCCTTTCTTGGTCAAAAAAGATACCAGGGAGTCGCTTATTTTAAGAGTTATCCCTTTGCTCTTTAAACGTTGGACAAGATGATCCAATAAACGTTTTGAAACTTCCCGGAGAGAATCTTCGTTGAGAGGATGAAACAGCACTATTCCATCAAAGCGGTTCAGCAATTCCGGTCTGAAAATCCCCTTGGCAATTATTTCATTGATTATCGTCTCGCGAGTAGCTGAGAGATCTTTGCCCGTCCTCACATATTCAAAGATAATGTCACCGGCAGCATTCGAAGTCGCGACAATTATGACATTGCGGGCGCTTACCTTTTTGCCACGCATATCCGAAAATATGCCCTCGTCTATAATCTGCATGAACAAGTCCAAAACTTTCGAATCCGTTTTTTCAAACTCATCGAGCAAGAGTACGCCATACGGATGCTCACGGAGCAAGGTTACAAGCGTTCCGGGCGTATTTGACTCAAATGAACCTATCAACCTGTTTAGCGAGTCCGGGGCATTGTATTCTGACATATCGAGGCGAATCATTTTAGAAGTTTCACCGAAAAATACTTCTCCCAGAGCTTTCGCTGTTTCCGTCTTACCGACTCCGGTAGGACCCAAAAATAGAAACGAACCGGCGGGTCTCAGTGGATTGCCTATGCCCGATCGAGCACGCCTTATAGCATCGCTTACCACCTTAACCGCATCATCCTGGCCGACAATTCTTGCTTTTAGCAGGGTTTCAAGATTCAAGAGTTTATCTTTCTCGACTTCCTTCACGAATCCCGTTGGTATTCCGGTTTTTGACTTAATCACAAAGAGAACATCTTCCTTATCAACTATAAATTTCCCATCTTTGCTCGCTTTCGTTGCCGATTCGATAAGGAGGTCCGTGGCGACATCAGCAAGCGGTCTATCTACAAAATACTTTTTTGACGAAGCAATGGCTTCAGAGATTGCCGGATAAGAGATGGTGATCCCAATTTGGTTTTCGAGATGAATTACTTCTGATTCAAGTATTTTCACCAACATGTCTTCACCCGCTGGCTCAACAGTCACTTTTTCAAAATGCTGTTTAATATCGCCCAAAGGCTCAAGTAGACGCTGATACTCTTCAGTGCTTGAAATACCAACAATCTGCATCCTCGACGAAGAAAAAAAGGGACTTAGCATAGCGAGAACTGAGACTCCGTAGATATTACCCGCTTCCAAAAACGCGGACATGTTCGGTATTACGAATATTATGTTTCCGGCTCTTTCAGATTCTTTCAGAACCTTAATCAGTTCGCGTTCGAATATCTGCGCGTTACCTACAGCAGCGGATAACACGGATATCTCAAAAACCCATATTTGCTTACCTCTCAATATGAGAGGCACTTCATCTTTTCCCATAAGCTTATGGAGTTCCTCGAGAACTTCCATTTTACCAACCCCATCATCACCAACCAGTAAGGCATTGGCTTCGCGAGTACGAGACAGGACAATTTCCAGAAGTTTTGCTTCCTCGACATGATACCCTTCGTCGATTATTGAGTCAGATACTAAAAGCGGACGAGCATATTTCATCAAAGAATATGATCTCCCATAAGACCAATTCCGTCCTATGGGATTTATTCTTAAGAGATTGTCACTGCCCCACCATCTCTTTGACTTCGAGACATCAAGCATAACTGACACAGTCCAGGTTGCGGCTCCTAGAAACTCTTCTTCCATAACATGATGAGCAAGGATGAAATTCTTAAATTCAACATCAGAAGCTATTAGTCCTTCGAGGTATGCGCGAAAAGTAGAACGGCCTTCAGGCAACTTAAACTTGTCACCAGAAAGTCTAAATTTTCTATTTGATAAAAAGTCCCTCTGGGATTCTCGGTCTATTCCACATCGCCATAATATTTTCTTTCCTAAATTGGAAAACATAAACCCGTAAATTATGTCGTCGTCCGGTGAGCCTAGAACTACCAAAGCAAGCTCAAAGGCAAATCTACCGGCTTCTTTCGAATGTTTAAAATAGTAAGAATAGTAGAAACAATCAAGCAAAAAGAACACGAGCCAAAGCGAGAAAAAGATAAGAGCAAGACCTAAAAAAGAAATCCTCGCTATAGATAATAAAGAAAATAGTATGAATGATAAGAAGGTTATTTTTTTGGTAATGTCACGAAGACGATGCGGCAAAACAGACTCAAGGATGTAAACAGGTCTCCAAGAAATTAGAGTGTCTTTTAATTTTTTATAATCCATAAAAATTTAAAAAGATATTAAAAGCAAAAGTCTGGTCTACACCAAAGATAAACAAAAACAAGAGAATAAATGGCGTCAGTGTCCATAAGATAAAAACTGCGGGACCAAGCATCACTACGATAAAGAGAATTAACAACCCTATGATGATTACAAAAGTTCTCAAGAAAAATCCGACTATACGCATAAGAGTATTGGCCACAAGGGTCTCAAAAAAAGCTTCCGGATCCAACCCCTTTCTATATTCTTCGTTAAGTCGTCCGAACGGAGCAAACCATGTTCTAAACAAAATCCCTAAAGAGAAAAAGTGAAGGACGAAAAAAATAAGATTTTTCCAATTACGAAACAGATCTTTGAAGCCCTCGGTGTAGTGCCATTTTGCGTAGAAAGGTATTAAATACAGGAAGGGCATAATCCTCTGATTATACTATTAATCTCTGAATTTGTAGAACACTTTATTTTCGGTGCGTAAATCTAAGTAAAGAATTCTGTCGAGGAAGTTTTCTTGCGCTCGGATAGAATTATCAGAGAGAAAAGCTTCTAAGTTTGATTTAATAAGAGTGAGGTTGCTATCTCTTCGCCAGATAATTTGCCCGCTTTCCAACATGGTGAGACGATATTCGCTGTCTCCGACATCAAGAGCCAAGGATTCTATACCTAGCATCGCGAGAGTTTCTTTGAACCTTGATAGTGACTCAAACTCTTCAATAGTTATAAATCTTTTACCTAAGGGATTTAGAACCGGGTTTTCGGTAACATAGACAAAGTAGACTCCACTAGAGAAGGAAGGGGCATTAGCAAAAATAAATCCTTCTTCATCAAGGAAGAAGCAGTCGGAAATGCAGTAGAGGGCGAAGGGCGCGCGTTCTTCAACGGTGATAAGAAGTTTCTGCTGTTCACCCAAATTTAGATTCACGGATTTAAGTCTTGGAAATTTTTCAATGAGGCTTTGGTTGATAGCACGGCGCGGATAGATGAGGGTGTTAGCCCGAGGAATTACCCAAAGGTAGTAGCCGGCAAGTAGGCGTCTCGCTGTTTGCGTGATTTCCTCTTTATCAATAACATTTTCTCCCTGAATTGCGACTTCAATAATTAAAAATTGTTTCAAACGAGAGAGGTAGACAAGTGAAGAAAGAATTGATAGAAATCCGATAGATAGGAGCACCAGCTGGATGCGTCTCCTTCTTTTCTTTTTCTCATAGAATTCTCGTGAGTTAAGAACTTTGCCACTCGAAACAATTTTCATTAAGGAAAGTATAACAAATCCTTTGGTAAACTTAGAATAAATGAAAACCGCCCGGCGCGCGTGCGCGCCGGGCGAGAGAAGAAATCAAGAATTCGCACGGTGGCTGAACCAACGCCGGTCCATGACCACTCGGCCATCAACCCAAACAAGGCATGCAACGAGACACCCAGAACACCCAATAGGGCAGACTTCGATAGACTTCCAAAGAAAGACGGTCTTTCCCTTGAACTCCTCCGGGTAAGCCTCCGGGTGGGTCACCCACGACAAGACATTTTCGAGAGAGAGATTTTCGATGAGGAGACCTTCCTTCTGCCCAGTTTGGTGGGGATAAAGGGTAAATTTCGTGGGCCAACACGGTTCCTGGCGAAGGAATCGTTTGAACTCACGCTCCCACTCTCCGCCCTTTTCTGGCGAAAGCAGGTTGGTGACTAACTGAACGAGCGGTCTGAGGAATCCCCAGAGCGCCTGTCTGAGCGTGTTGTCCACGGTCAGCTCCTTTCATTGAGATGAACATGCTTGGAATCCGCCAAGCCGGTCGCGGAACACTCCGCTTATCTTCACTTGTTATACATTTTCTCAAACCTTACGTCAATAGTTATTTCTTTATTTCAGAGAGACCATTCATGTACGGCACCAGTACCTCGGGAATCTTGATAGAACCATCGGCTTGTTGGAAATTCTCAACCAAGGAAACCAAGATGCGCGGAGTGGCTATCGCCGTATTATTGAGAGAGTGGGCGTATTTTGGTTTTTCTTCTGAATCTTTATAGCGAATATTAAGACGCCTAGTTTGGAAATCGTGGAAGTAAGAGGCTGAACCTATTTCGCGATAGGTATTTTCAAGTGGTACCCAAAGTTCAATATCATACTTTTTGACTTGACCGAGACCTAAATCCCCTCCGCAATTTATTACCGTGCGATATGGTATTTTGAGAGACTCGATAAACTCTTCGGTGTTCCTATTAAGCTCCTCGTGATATTTGACCGACTCATCGTGGCTCGCTTCGCAAAGAATCACCTGTTCAAATTTAAAAAACTCATGGACTCGGATAAGACCTTTCACGTCCTTGGAATGACTGCCGATTTCTCTGCGAAAACATGGCGAGAAAGCTAGAATCTTCTTCGGCAATTCTTCCTTGGGAATCACTTCATCCTGATAAAGTCCCATGGTTGCCACTTCCGCCGTGCCTGCCAGATATTTCTCATCTTGGACTTTGTAGAGATCTTCTTCGCTCTGCGGTAGCCAGCCCGTGCCTAGAAGCGGCTCGCGACGAACCATAGATGGCGCAAGATAGAGGGAGAGTCCGCGTGACACGAAGAAGTCGAGCGCGTAATGCCAAACCGCAAAAGAGAGCATCGCTCCCGACCCTTTGAGAAAGTAACCTCGGAAGCCGGCTACTTTGACTCCTCGTTCGAAGTCAGCCATGCCGAGACTATTCATAATTTCTACATGGTCCTTAGGCTCAAAATCAAATCTGGGAATCTCCCCCCACTTTTTTATTTCTTTATTATCGGCATCGCTATCACCATCCGGCACTGATACATCTGGCACATTTGGCACTTGAAGCATCAGCGCCTGCCACTCTTTCATTATCGTTTTCAACTCCCCTTCTGCACGTAGAAGTTCGCCTTTCAAAATCTTCATTTTTTCTAAAATACCGTCGCGCTCTTCGGAACTGGCCTTGACTATTGTGTTATTGGCGACTTTTTGTTCTGCCCGCTTCTCTTCCACCCGACCGAGAAACCTTTTACGCTTCTCATCGACTTCCACAAGTTTATCGACGTCAAATTCGATATGCTTCTTTTGGGCTGCTTGTTGAATCAGTCCTTTATTTTCCCTGATAAACTTAATGTCAAGCATAATACGATACAATATTATCATAATGATACGTGAACTTCTTCCACCAGACTTTCCAGAACTCTTAAAAGAAATTCCAGATGCTCCAAAGCGATTGCGTTACGAGGGTGAGTTGCCTAAAGAGAGCAATAAGCTCTTGGCGATAGTAGGCTCAAGAAAATATTCTAGCTACGGCAGAGAGGTGTGTGAATCTATTATCTCCGGACTTTCCGGTTCTCCTATAACTATAATCTCTGGTCTAGCACTTGGTATTGACTCTATCGCGCATCGCGCCGCCTTGCGCGCCGGTCTCCAGACTATCGCCATTCCCGGCTCTGGCCTTGACAGGAAAGTTTTACACCCCCACTCGCATGTCAATCTTGCGGAAGAGATTATCGAAAACGGTGGAGGACTCATCTCGGAATACGACGACACTATGCCTTCCGGCGCGTGGGCTTTCCCAAGAAGAAACAGAATTATGGCCGGGCTTTGTCATGCCACTATTGTTATTGAAGCGGAGAGAAAGTCGGGAACGCTTATAACCTCTCGACTCGCGACTGAATACAATCGCGAAGTTGGTTGTGTGCCCGGTCCGGTCACTTCCCCGACTTCTGACGGACCGCACATGCTTATCAGACTTGGCGCCGCGTTGATACGCGACTCAAACGACGCGCTTGAACTCCTGGGACTTCCAAGAAAAGACGAGCATCCAACTCTTGTAGACATAGAAGAGCTTAGTGAAGAAGAGAAAATTTTCATCAAAATCTTGGAGAAACCATGCCCGCGCGACGAACTCATTCGCCAATCGAAACTCGACACCGGCAACGCCAGCGCTACTTTGTCGCTCCTCGAAATTAAAGGTTTGATAACAGAGGAGTTGGGTGAAGTCCGAAAGACATTTTGAAAATTCTTGACATTATAGACACCCTATGCTATACTTAGCGTAGACGGTTCTCGCTACCCGTGCCCCTCAATCCGATTTGCCCTCGTTACAGAAACCATTAACAGAGGAGGTACACACCATGAAGTTTCCTCGTAAGGTCTTCAAGGACGCCCAATTCGTCGTGCTGATCTTGGCGGTGTTTGCGTGTCTCCTCTTCGCCGTCAAGCTCGTCGAGCCGTTTGTTCCACTCATCACTATCGTAGTGGTGATAGTGCTCACGCTCTGCACGTTCGAGAAGTGGTTGACGCTCATCCTGTCGGTCGTGGGCGTGGCTCTCTACGCTGCCTCGTGGCCGGTAACAGAAGCATGGGGTACATGGCCCGGCGTGATCGTCTACGGTCTCGGAATACTTGCGTGGTGGGCAGGGGTCAAGGAGTGGTTCTCCAGGAACTAAGTGGTGGATCAACTCCCCCCGCCAGGTCGTCGCAATGCGACCTGGCGGGTTTTCGTTTGTATGTTATTAAAATTCTCTATACATCTAATTCATACGACCGTGAGTTATAGATGTATTAGATTAAAGTCAGCAGCAGTGATATAGTCGAAATAGAAAATTCTCACACCAGAATGGGAGGATGACCATGCACTTCGTTATAGGGATTGCCATAACTGTCTATTACGGATATATGTGTCTGTATCGTGTTCTTCACCGCCGAATAGTCGGTAAACGATTCATCTGGATCTGGCCTGTGCAATGTCTCGACAAGAACTGCCTCGACCACCCGCGTCCTCGAGACATCGAGAGTGTAAGCATTTAGAAGGTCCCTGCCTCGTCGCGCAAGCGATGAGGCAGGTTTTACATTTAACTCCATGGTATGGTCACCCACCGGTAAACACGGAGTGTTTACCGGTGGCATGGACTTTCCTATTTTTATATTGTAATCTGTTGGTCAGAATCGCTCCCATAAACCCCTCACATAGGAGAATAGATAATGGACAAATCTCTCGTCAAGAGGCTTCAGGGTTTCTTCTTCGAGGCAGCTCTGGCGACCTACGCTGGTGGCACAGTCAAGAAGGAAACCGTTCCGGACTTTCCGGGTTCCAAGGTCTACCGTTACGAGCGCAGTGATCTGCTCTACATCGACACTTACTTCGTGAACGGCCAGTCGAGCGGCGGACAGACTCTGATCTACCACAACCATCTGCCTGTATGGATCATGCAGTACCACGGCTGGTGTAAGTATGACGACCCACAGGTGCTTACCTTCCTAAAGAAAGTGCTCACGAAAACATACAAGGAAGGTGAGTTCTGTGGTGGACGTGGAAAGTACAGCATCGAGCACTGGACAAGCGATGATGGTTTATTCGTATATGAGAACCACCCCACACTACCACCGCCCACGGATGAGTTCATCAACTTCATGGGCCATGAGAGCATCATGACACGTGCCTGGAAACCGGACCAGAGCCACGTGGTCTTCTGGCATAGGTACCAGGGCTACCTGCTCGAGAAGTGATCGACCCGCCCACGAACAGCAACGACGAGACCCGTCGCCAGCTGTATCGGTGGCGGGTTTTCGTTTGTATGTTATTAAAATTCTCTATACATCTAATTCATACGACCGTGAGTTATAAATGTATGTGTCCAAAACTGAAAAAGATACAAGCAAGTTTGCAAATAAGAAGTTTATGTAGTACTAATTGAGTTTAATGAAGCTTTTAATAGTAGAGTCGCCGTCGAAAGCTAAAACCATTGAGAAATATCTCGGTAAGGATTTTCGTGTGCTCGCTAGTATCGGTCATGTCCGCGATCTCCCTAAATCAAACAGGGCGGCTATTGATATACCTGCCGGTTTCGTGCCACATTACGAAGTAGTAAAGGGAAAAGAGAGAGTGATTTCGGAAATCAAATCACTGGCGAAAAAAGCTGACGAAGTCTTACTCGCTACCGACCCAGACCGCGAAGGTGAGGCCATTGCATGGCATATAGAGCAAGCAGTCGAACTGAAGTCTCCCAAACGCATAGTCTTTTATGAAATAACCAAAGAAGCAGTCGAAGAAGCACTTGAACATCCTCGGGAGATTGACACTAATCTGCGAGAAGCGCAGGAAGCCAGAAGGGTTTTGGACCGACTGGTCGGCTACGATCTCTCCGGACTAGTCTGGAAAAAGGTGCGTTACGGTTTATCCGCCGGCAGAGTGCAATCTCCCGCCCTACGCATCGTGATGGAGCGCGAACGTGAAATACGCGCCTTTCTACCAGTAACTTTTTGGGAAATATTTGCCCTACTTCGAAAAGAGCAAGCAGAACACGCCCCAGAATTAAAATTTGAATGTTCGGTAAAACCTGAAAATAAAGACGAGGTTGATAAGATTATTGCTACGGGTAAAT